>DASXKG010000705.1:0-3195 GCA_036496965.1 Variovorax sp. | reverse complement strand
AATTCAAGAAGACCTTCAACGACGACCTGTACACCCTCTCCGTCTACGACGGCCTGGTGATGATGAGCACCGCGATGGCCAAGGCCAAGTCGACCGACCCGGTCAAGGTGGCGGCGGCCATGGAAGGCTTGCATTTCAAGGGCTTCAACACCGACAGCATGATGCGCAAGTCGGACCATCAGTTGCAGCAGGGCCTGTGGATTTCCAAGTGGCAGAAGGTGGACGCCAAGAACGACTACAGCGTCGAGAACACCGGCTACACCTTCGCGCCGGTCAAGTTCCTCGAGCCGTACATCGCCAGCACGCCCACCAGCTGCCAGATGAAGCGTCCTGGCGCTTCCGCTTCCTGAGCCGCATCGTTGTTGTCACGTCACGCCGGCGGGTGATGCAAATCGCTCTCCGGCGTTGCTTTTGGTCCCCATGGAATTTCTCACCATCTCGCTCCTGAACGGCGTCAGCTACGGGCTGCTGCTGTTCATGCTGAGTTCGGGCCTGACGCTGATCTTCAGCATGATGGGCGTGCTCAATTTCGCGCACACGAGCTTCTACATGCTCGGTGCCTACCTGGCCTTCACGATCTCCGGGGTGGTCGGCTTCTATCCCGCACTGGTGCTCGCGCCGCTGGTGGTGTTCGGCCTTGGCGCAGCCTTCGAGCGCTACAGCCTGCGCCGGGTGCACAAGTTCGGCCATGTGCCGGAACTGCTGGTCACCTTCGGCTTGTCCTACCTGATCCTCGAAGTGGTGCAACTGATCTGGGGCCGGGCGGTGGTCCCGTACGGGCTGCCGCCGTCCTTGCAGGGTCCGCTGTTCACCATCTACGGCACCCAGTTCCCGAGGTCGAAGTCCTTCATCATGCTGATCGCCGTGCTGATGCTGGTCGCGGTCTGGCTGCTGCTCACGCGCACCCGCATCGGCCTGGTCATCCAGGCGGCGCTGAAGCATCCCGAGATGGTCGAGGCGCTGGGGCACAACGTGCCGCGCGTCTTCATGATGGTGTTCGGCGGCGGTGCGGCACTCGCCGGGCTGGCCGGCGTGATCGGCGGCAACACCTATGTCACCGAACCCGGCATGGCGGCGGCGGTGGGATCGATCATCTTCGTGGTGGTGGTGGTGGGTGGCCTCGGCTCGCTGGCCGGCGCCTTCCTGGCCTCCCTGATCATCGGGGTCGTCCAGACCTTCGCCGTGGCGATGGATCAATCGCTGGCCGGGGGGCTGAAGAGCCTGGGCGTGGCGGTGAGCGACCAGACCTTCGGATGGACACTGCTCAGCCTGAAGATCTCGCAGATCGCTCCCATCCTGCCGTACCTGTTCCTGGTGCTGATCCTGATTTTCCGGCCCAAGGGCCTGCTTGGCACGCGGGATGACTGAGAACATGTCCACGACCGCCACCACCCTCCGCCCGGCCCGGCCGCGCAACGTCGGGCGCATCGTCGTCTGGAGCCTGTTCGCCCTGGCGCTCGCGTTCGCGCCGCTGGTCTTCCGCAGCAGCCTGGCGCTGACGATGCTGTCCCAGATGGGCTACCTGATCATCATCATGCTGAGCTACAACATCCTGCTCGGGCAGGGCGGCATGCTCAGCTTCGGCCATGCGGTCTACACCGGCATGGGCTCGTTCATCGCCATCCACACGATGAACCTGGCCACGCAAGGCAAGTTCTCGATGCCGGTGGTGCTGATCCCGCTGGTCGGCGGATTGGGCGGCATGTTCTTCGCCATCCTGTTCGGCTTCGTGACCACGAAGAAGGCCGGTACCACCTTCGCAATGATCACGCTCGGCATCGGTGAACTGGTGGCGTCCATGTCCCTGATGTTTCCGGACTTCTTCGGCGGCGAGGGCGGGGTGACCACGGACCGCACCTACGGCGGCTCGTTCCTGGGCCTGACTTTCGGACCGCAGATCCAGGTGTACTACCTGATCGCGGTCTACTGTTTCATTGCCACCGCGCTGATGTTCGCCTTCACGGGCACACCGTTGGGCCGCATCCTGAACGCCGTGCGCGACAACCCGGAGCGGGTCGAATTCATCGGCTACAACACGCAGCGGGTGCGCTACTTCGCTTTCATCGTGGCCGGCTTCTTCGCCGGCATCGGGGGCGGGCTGGCGGCCATCAACTTCGAGATCGTCAATGTCTCGGACAGCCTGAGCGGTGCGCGCTCCGGCAGCTACCTGCTGTTCACCTTCCTCGGCGGCGCCACCTTCTTCTTCGGTCCGATCATCGGCGCCGTGCTGCTGGTGCTGGCCTCGGTGCTGCTGTCCGAGATCAGCAAGGCGTGGCTGCTCTACCTCGGCCTGATCTTCCTGTTCATGGTGATGTTCGCGCCCGGTGGCGTGGCCAGCCTGGTCATGATGAACCTGAGAGTGGCCCGGTTCGGCCGTTTCAGGACCCTGCTGGGTTCGTATGCCGGCCTGTTCCTGACCTGTGCCTTGATGGTCGTGGGCATCGGGGCACTCGTCGAGATGGTCTACCACATGCAACTCGACTCGGCGCTCGGGCCCGAAGTCCCCTACGCGGGCTTGACGCTCGATACCTCGAGTGCCACCGCGTGGCTGGCTGGCGCGGCCGTGGCGCTGGTGGGATTCGCGCTGTTCGAAGTCATGCGGCGCCGCTTCCTGCGCGTCTGGGGACATGAGCAGGAACTCATCGAGGCCGACCTCAAGCGCCTGGAGAAGCCATGAACTGGCGCGCAGCACGATGAGCCACGCACTTCAACTCAAGCAACTGCGCAAGAATTTCGGCAAGACCGAAATCATCCGCGGCATCGACCTGGCCATCGAGGCCGGCGAGCGCATCGCCATCATCGGGCCGAACGGCGCCGGCAAGTCGACGCTGTTCAACCTGATCAGCGGGCGGCTCGCGCCGACCAGCGGCGAGGTGCTGCTGGGCGGCCAGCGCATCGACGGCAAGAAGCCCTACGAGATCAACCGGCTGGGCCTGGCACGCAGCTTCCAGATCACCAACATCTTCCCGAAGCTGAGCGTCTTCGAGAACCTGCGCTGCGGCGTGCTGTGGAGCCTGGGCTACCGCTACAGCTTCCTGCGCTTTCTCTCGAACCTGCACGATGCCAACGAGCGCACCGAGGAACTGATCCATCAGGTCGGGCTCGACCGCAAGCGCGACGTGCATGCGGTCAACCTCACCTACGCCGAGCAGCGCGCGCTCGAGATCGGCGTCACCATCGCCGGCGGCGCCGACG
>DASXKG010000704.1:0-1958 GCA_036496965.1 Variovorax sp. | reverse complement strand
CGTACTGCCGCGGCCGGCACCACGCTGGCGCTGGCAGTGGGCCGCAAGTTCGACCAGCCCCAGTCGGAGACGCAGCGTCTGGTTTTCACCTGGCAGCCCGTCGTCGCGTCGGCGGACTACCTCGGCATGCGCCTGACTGCGGACAAGGGGCCGCTCGGGACGCGCAATTACCGGATCGAATTCGAGGCAACCCCGGTAGCCGACGGCAAGACCTTCATCCACATGGCCTACGCCTATGCCTACGGCGCTGCGGCGCGGGCCGCGCTCGAGGGCTATCTCGCGACCCTCGGCAGCGAGAAGGTCGGCTTCAGCGCGTCGGCCAAGCCGGGCGCGGGACCGACCGACTTCGTCGGCGGCGTGCGCGGGGTGGTCGAGCGCAACACCATGCGTTACTACCTGGCGATCGACGCCTATCTCGATTTTCCGGCCGCTGCGCAATTGCCGGCGCGCCTGGGTGCATGGTTCGACAGCACCGAACACTACGCGCGCCAGCTGCACGAAATCTCGCGCGACGACTACCTGGCAATGAAGCAGCGCCAATACAACGACTTGGCTAAGCCTTAAGACTTCACAGGGTTCGACCGGCCTTGCGTTGGATCTGGATACATATGTATCCTTGTGTATCCGAACCTGGAAGGCGTGCTCATGGAACTGGATTTTCATCTCCACAAGCTGCAGACGCTGAGCCCCAAGGCAGCGAAGATCGCATTACGGATGCTCGACCGGGATCCGCGCGTTCCGACCGAATGGGTCATGGCCCTGCGCCCCGTGCTGGTGGAGCGCAGCAGCGAGGCCGAGGCCTTCGTGGGCACCGACTGGATGACCATTGCTGCCATCGAGCGACCGGGCATCCGGCGCTTCACCGAGCGCTTCGAAAGCCGCGAGCAACGCCACGCGCGGCTCTGGGTGCTGAGCCTGCGCACCGCCTCTCAGCGCCACGAGCGCGCCGCGCCCGATGAAAGCGCCTACGGGGCGCTGTAGGACCGGCCCCCACGCTCCCCACTGCGTGTGGTTCGCTGCCCCCCGAGGGGGCGCAGGCCGCCTTGGGAGCGGCCCGGCGGCGGCCTATCTCGCGCCCGACTTGCGGGGCGACTTCAGGACCAGGCTGCGCTCTCTCTGAAGTTCTGCCAGCTGCTTGAGCTGGTCCGCGCAGTCTGCCGGCCCCGCGACCAGCACGACCGGGCTGCGCCGCAGCGAGGTGATGGCCTTCTCGACCTCCACCGGGTCGCGATTCCTCACCACCAGGCCGGCACTGACGGCGGCCTTCGATTGCCTGAAGAACGAATGCTCGAAGGCCGGCGTGCCGCAGCGCGCGGCGATGACGCGCAGGTCCGCCTCGTGCTGCTCCGCGGAGAGTATCGACGCGGCGCTGGCCGAAGCCTGCGCCGGCGCCGACCCGACGATGTTCGATGCCGCCGCCGCGAATGCCGCGATGCAGATGCGTGCTTTCATAGTACTTCCCCCTTGCTTGTCAACGCGCTTGTCGCAAATGACATGGTACGTCGCGTGCATGTCATTCGACAGCGTTCGAATCGGTGGGAGGAGGCGCAGCCCGTGTTAAAAAGTGTGCCGACCGCTTCGTGCTTCCCTATCATTGTTTTCAGACAAGGATGCTGACCCATGCGCGTACGCCAATGCAGGATGTTGTTGTTGTCGATCGCCGCCGCCCTGCTCTCGAGCCAGGCAGGAGCCATCACATCGCTCGGCAACTTCAACTCGATACGGGAAACCCCCATCACCCAGTTCGGCAAGGCCGACATGGACCTGATGACCCAGACCCTCTATCGCACGCTCGACAGCGGCGCGGACGGGGTCACCGCCAGCTGGGACAACGCCGCCACCGCGAGCGGCGGCTCGATCACGCCCGACAAGGACCCGCAAGGCCGCAAGGGCTGCCGGCTGGCGCAGATCGAGAACCACCACAAGTCGCTGCGCGGCGAGGGCGGCTACATCTTCTG
>DASXKG010000703.1:0-3155 GCA_036496965.1 Variovorax sp. | reverse complement strand
GCGCCGGCCCGGCGAAGCGCCGTTCATCAACGTCAACCCGGCCCGGCTGCCGGTCCCCGATGCGCTGGCCGCCATGCCGGCCGATCGGCCGCTGAACACCAGCGACGTGCTGCGCCTGACTCTGGCCACGGGCGTGCCCATGCACTGGGTCGCGGCGCGTGCCCGGTCCGGTCGCGACGGCGAAATGGTGGAGGTGGTCGCCGGCCATCCGCTGGTCAACGAAGCGATGATGATCGCCGCCAACCGGGAGCGCGTGCTCATCGGCGACGTCGTGTCGATGCTGGCGTCGACCGGGCTGGCTTTCCTGGTGCTTCGGCGCGGACTGCGTCCCTTGCGCGCGCTGGCCGCGACGGCCGCCGGGATCCGGCCGATGAACCTGGCGGTGCGCCTGCCCGAGCACGACGCGCCACTGGAGATCGAGCGCATGGTGATCGCCTTCAACGCCATGCTCGAGCGCATTGCCGAGGGCTACGAGCGGCTGTCGCAATTCTCCGCCGATCTCGCGCACGAGATCCGCACGCCCATCGGCGTGCTGATCGGCCAGACGCAGGTGGCGCTGCACCAGGCGCGCAGCGCCGACGAATACCAGCGCGTGCTCGAATCGAACATGGAAGAACTCAACCGCCTGCGCCAGATCGCCGAGAACATCCTGTTCCTGGCCCAGGCCGACCACGAGACGCTGGCGATCGAGCGCGCCCCGGTCGCGCTGGCGGCCGAGCTGCAGAAGATCGCCGACTACTTCGAAGGCGTGGCCGACGAGGAAGGGCTTCGCTTCGAAGTCGAGGCCAGCGGCTTCGCCTTCGTCAATGCGCCGCTGTGCCGGCGCGCGATCAACAACCTGGTGGCCAACGCGGTGCGCTACGGCACGCGCGGCAGCACGGTCCGCCTGATCGGCACGCAAGAGGCGCAGGCGGCGGTGATCGCGGTCGAGAACGTCGGCGAGCCGGTGGCGGTCGAGCAGCTCTCGCGGCTGTTCGACCGCTTCTATCGCGGCGACGCGGCACGCAGCCGGCCGACCGAGTCCACCGGCCTCGGGCTCGCGATCGTGAAGGCGATCATGCGGCTGCACGGCGGCCAGGCGCAGGTCTCGAGCGCCACGCCGGGCTCGATCCGCTTCGAGCTCCACTTTCCTCGGGCTGCCGGCGGCTGAGGGCCTGCGAGCCACCGGCGCGCGATGGGGGGCATCGCCAGACGGCATGCATGCGGGTCGCGCCGACGCGGACAATCTCGGTCTCGCCCTTTCTCCCGATGCAGAACACTTCCGCCGCCCAGCCGGCCCAGGCCCTGGCAGATCCCGCCGACGCGCGCGCAGGCTCCGAACACTGGCGGCGCAACCTGGCCGTGTGCATGTTCGGCTCCTTCACCACCATCGTGGCGATGACCCTGCTGCTGCCCTTCCTGCCGCTCTACGTCGAGCAGCTCGGGGTGCACGGCCACGCGGCCATCGTGCAATGGTCGGGCGCTGCCTTCGGCGCCACCTTCCTCTCGGCTGCGCTGGTGGCGCCGCTGTGGGGGCGCCTGGCCGACCGTTACGGCCGCAAGCTGATGCTGATCCGCGCCAGCCTGGGCATGGCGCTGGCGATGGCGCTCATCGGCCTGGCGCAGAACGTCTGGCAGCTGGTCGGCCTGCGGCTGCTGGCCGGCCTGCTCGGCGGCTATGCCTCCGGGTCGATGGTGTTGGTCGCCACCCAGACGCCCAAGGAACGCTCCGGCTGGGCGCTGGGCACCTTGTCATCGGCCATCATGGCCGGCAGCCTGGTCGGCCCCTTGATCGGCGGCGTGCTGCCGCCCCTGATCGGCATCCGCTGGACCTTCTTCGGCGCCGGCGCGGTGATCTTCGTGGCCTTCCTCGCGACCCTGTTCATGGTGCGCGAGGCGCACCGTCCGCGCCCGGCCAAGACCCGGGCCGAACGTCCTCCCGCCGGCTGGGCCGCAGTGCCCGACAAGCGCCCGCTGGTGGCGATGCTGCTCACCGGCATGCTGCTGATGCTGGCCAACATGTCGATCGAACCGATCATCACGGTCTATGTTGCGCAGCTGGTGGCCGACTCCTCGCGGGTGACGATGGTGGCCGGCCTGGTGATGTCGGCCGCCGCGCTGGGCAGCATCCTGTCGGCGGCCCGCCTGGGCCGGTTGGCCGACCGCATCGGGCACTGGAACGTGATCATCGGCTGCCTGGCCGTGTCGGCCTTGCTGCTGGTGCCGCAGGCCTTCGTGACGGCGAGCTGGCAGCTGGTGGCGCTGCGCTTCCTGATGGGCCTGTCGCTCGGCGGCCTGCTGCCGTGCATCGCCAGCGTGATCCGCCACAGCGTGCCCGAAGGCGTGGCCGGCGCGATGCTGGGCTACTCGATCTCGGCCCAGTACACGGGCCAGGTCGCGGGCCCGCTGCTGGGCGGCTTCGTGGGCGGGCACTTCGGCATGCCGACCGTGTTCCTGGTCACTTGCGTGTTGATGGCGCTGGGCGCCGCATGGAACTGGCGCGCCCGGCGCGCGATGGCTGGGACAGGCCAGGGCCCCAGACGATCATCAATACCATGAATGTTGAGCATCAGGAAGATAAATTGGCAAGAACTAGGTGTTAACCCTAATATCGGACGCATCGGCCTCTGGCCAGACCGCTCCGAGGGAGTTACACCATGCATTCTGTCAGCGACACCTTTTCCCGCCGCCTGCACACCGGCCGCGTCCGCGCGCCCTTCCCGCAGCCGGACGCGACCCGGCTCGGCCTGGGCCAAGGCGCCCTGGCGGTGCGGATCGTCATCATTGCGGCCTCCATCCTGCTGGCGGTCGCCGCGCAATGGACGGCGCACGCATTCGACGCCGCCTGGATGCTGGCCGCCCTGGCCGTCTTTGCGGTCTTCGCCGCCCTGCTGGCGCTGTGCCTGCGCAACATCGGGGCGGTGGGCGCGGACATCTCGGCCGCCTGGCGCGATGCGGCCGAGCGCCGCGCCGGCGCCCGCGCCGACCGCCGCTTCCTCGCCCGCGCCGAGCACGATCCGCGACTGATGGCGGATCTGCAGATGGCGCTCGCGCGCCACGAATACCGGGTGGAACCGAGCCCGTCGGCGCAGTCGAAGATCGAGCAGGCCGCGCGCCGCCAGGCGCGCGCGCAACGGGATCGCGCGGCGATGCCCCTTTGACCTGCGCGGCGGCGA
>DASXKG010000702.1:0-2276 GCA_036496965.1 Variovorax sp. | reverse complement strand
GCCGAGCATTTGAAGTTCTCGCGCTCCAACGTGAGCATGGGCCTGAAGGAGCTGCAGGCCTGGCGCCTGGTGAACCTGCGCCATCAGCCGGGCGACCGGCGCGAATACTTCGAGGCGCCCGCCGATGTCTGGGAAATCTTCCGCGTACTGGCCGAGGAGCGCCGCCGGCGCGAGATCGAGCCCACGCTCTCGATGCTGCGCATGGCCCTGCTCGAAGCCCCGCACAGTGACGCGGAGCGCCATGCGCAGGAACGCATGCGCGAGATGCACGACCTCATCGACCGGCTCATGAAATGGTTCGATGACGTGCAGCGCCTGGCACCTGAAACCGCGATGCAGCTGATGGGCATGGGCGCGACGGTGACCAAAGTGCTGGAGCTCAAGGACCGGCTGCGCGGCGTCGGCAAGGACCGGCAGCAGGCCAAGGGTTGAGACCCCACTGGGCGGCGAACTCAGGGCTTGCCCAGCTTGTCGCGCCGGATCGCGTCGTCTTCCATCAGCTCATACCACATCGCGTTCAGCACCGCGAAGGTAGCGGCGAGCGGCAGTCCCAGTATCCAGGCGAAGTACCACATGGTCGGATTCCTCTTTTGTTTCTCGATGTCGCGAAGGCTCAGTAGGCGTGGCCGCGTTCTTCGTCGATCGCCACCGCGTCGACCTTGCCGCGCAACACGCTATAGACCCAACTGGTGTAGGCCAGGATGATCGGAATGAAGATCACGGTGACCACCAGCATGATGAACAGCGTCAGATGGCTCGACGAGGAATCGAACACCGTCAGGCTGGCATGCGGATCGATCGACGAAGGCAGGATGAACGGGAACATCGAGACGCCCACGCTGAGGATGATGCCGGCGATCGACAAGCCGCTGGCGAGCAGCGCCAGCAGTGCGCTGCGCGCACGCAGTCCGACGAAGGCCAGCAGCGCACCCGCCAGGCCCAGCCCCGGCACGACGTAGAGCCAAGGCTGCACGGCGTAGTTGGCGAACCAGGCGCTCGCATGCAGCTCGACGGTCTTCAACAGGGGGTTGGACGGACCGTCGGGCGGCAGCACGCTGGTCACGCGATAGCCGTCGACGAAGCGCCACAGCAGCACACCGGCCAACGCATACAGCACCACGGTCGCGAGTGCCGCCACGCTGCCGTAGGCCCGCGCACGATCGGCCACAGGGCCTTGCGTCTTCAGTTGCAGCCAGGCCGCGCCGTGCATCGCCAGCATGGCCACCGACACCAGGCCGCAAAGCAGCGCGAAGGGATTGAGCAGGCCGAAGAAGCTGCCGTCGTAGAAGATGTGCATGTCGGCCCCGAAGCGAAACGGCACGCCCTGCAGCACGTTGCCCATCGCCACGCCGAAGATCAGCGAGGGCACGAAGCCACCGATGAACAGCGCCCAGTCCCAGCGCGCACGCCAGGCCGGCTCGTCGCGCTTGCTGCGGAACTTGAAGGCCACGGGCCGCAGGATGAGCGCCACCAGGATGGCGAACATCGCCAGGTAGAAGCCCGAGAAGGACACGGCATAGAGCTGCGGCCAGGCCGCGAAAATCGCGCCGCCGCCCAGGATCAGCCAGACCTGGTTGCCTTCCCAGACCGGGCCGATGCTGTTGATGATCACGCGCCGCTCGAGGTCGTTGCGCCCGGCGAAAGGCAGCAAGATGCCGGTGCCGAGGTCGAAGCCGTCGGTCACCGCGAAGCCGATCAGCAACACGCCCAGCAGCAGCCACCAGATCAGGCGCAGCACTTCGTAGGAGATGAGGGTATGGAGAATCATGATTGGCCCTTCAGGGCAGCCCGCGGCAGCCCGGCAATGTCAGGATCGGCAGCGCCGCGATAGGCCGCCGGCGGCAGCGTGGGATCCTCCGCCGGTCCCTTGCGGATGGCCTTGAGCATCAGCTTCATCTCGATCAGGAACAGCACCGTGTAGATGGCCACGAAGCCCAGGATCGTGATCAGCAAGGTGGTGGCGCCGAGGTTGGAGACCGCCACCGCCGTCGGCAGCACGCCTTCGATCACCCACGGCTGGCGGCCGACTTCGGCCACGATCCAGCCCATCTCGGCGGCGATCCAGGGCAGCGGGATCGCGAACACCGCGACCTTCAGCAGCCAGGGATGGGCGTCCAGCCGGCGCCGCGTCGAGAGCACGAAGAAGGTGGCGGTCAGCAGGATGAAGAACATGCCGAGCCCGACCATGGTGCGGAACGACCAGTACAGCGATCCCACCGGCGGCACCAGGTCCCAGGCGGCCTGGTCGATCTGTTCCGGGGTGGCCTGGCGCGGAT
>DASXKG010000701.1:0-1970 GCA_036496965.1 Variovorax sp. | reverse complement strand
AGAGCGCCGGCAGGAAGAGCAGGGTGAGCGCCGTCGCTACCAGCAGGCCACCCATCAGGGCGACCGCCATGGGCCCCCAGAACACGCTTCTGGAGAGCGGGATCATGGCGAAGATGGCGGTGCCGGCGGTGAGCAGGATCGGCCGTGCGCGGCGTACCGTGGCATCGACCACGGCGTCCCACGTGGCATGGCCGGCGGCGATGTCCTGGTCGATCTGGTCGACCAGGATCACCGAGTTGCGCATGATCATGCCGGCCAGCGCGATCACGCCCAACAGCGAGACGAAGCCGAAGGGCTGGTTGAAGAGCAGCAGGAACAGCGACACGCCGATCAGGCCGAGCGGCGCCGTCAGCAGCACCAGCGCGAGCTTGGAGAAGCTCTGCAGCTGCAGCATCAGGAACATGATCATCAGGAAGGCCATCACCGGCATCATCTTGAAGATCGAGCCCTGGCTCCTGGCGCTCTCCTCCTTGTCGCCGCCGACTTCGATGCGATAGCCAGGCGGCAGGTCGGCGCGCAGCGGGGCCAGCGCCTTGTCGATGCGGGCGGCGACGTCCGGGCCCTGCACGCCGTCGATCACGCCCGACCGCACCGTCATCAGCAGCTCCTTGTTGCGCCGCCACAGGATCGGCTCTTCGAGCTCGAAGTGCAGCTTGGCAAGCTGGGCGAGCGATACGATGCCGCCATTGCCGGTCCGCAGGTTGATCGCCTCCAGGCCCTCGACGCTGAGGCGCTCGGGCGCCACGGCGCGGGCCACGACATCGATCGACTCGGTGCCCTCGCGATACTGCGTCACGGTCACGCCTGACAGCAGGGTTTGCAGCGTGTTGCCGAGGATCTGCGAATCGACACCCAGCGCACGCGCCTTGTTCTGGTCGACCTCGAGCCGCACCGTCTTGGCGAGCTCGTTCCAGTCGAAGTTGACGTCGCGCGTGGCCGGATCGGCCTTGAAGACCTGTCGCACCTGCTCGGCCACGGCGCGGACCTGCTGGGGTTCCTCACCCAGCACGCGGAACATCACGGGGTAGGCGACCGGCGGGCCGTTCTGCAGCCGCTGCACGCGGGCGCGCACGGCCTCGAAGTCGGCCGCGAACAGCTTGTCGAGATCGGCGAAGACGCGCTCGCGCGCCGCGAGGTCCTTGGTCATGACGATGACCTGGCCGAAATTGGCGTTGCTGAGCTCGGGCACCGTCGGCAGGTAGAAGCGTGGGCTGCCGGCACCGATGTAGGCGGTGTAGAAGGCGACGTCGGGGTTCTCGCCCAGCCACTTCTCGAGCTTGCGCACTTCCTGGTCGGTCGCCTTCCACGAGGCGCCCTGCGCCAGCTTCATGTCGACGATCAGCTCGGGCCGGTTGGCGGTCGGGAAGAACTGCTTCTGCACCAGCGTGAAGGCACCCATCGCGGCAACGAAGGCGAGCGCGGTGATGGCGATCGTGGTCTTGCGCCAGGTCACGCACCACACGACCAGCTCGCGGAACATGCGGTAGAGCCGGCCGTCATAGGGGTTGGCGTGGTGCACCTTGGGCTGCGGCAGCAGGTGGTAGCCCATCCACGGCGTGAACAGCACGGCAACGAACCACGAGATGATGAGCGAAAGGCCGACCACCCAGAAGATCGAGTTGGTGTATTCGCCGGCGCTCGAACGGGCAAAGCCCACTGGCACGAAGCCGATCGCCGTTACCAGCGTGCCGGTCAGCATCGGGAAGGCGGTCGAGGTGTAGGCATAGGTCGCCGCCTCGAGCCGGCTGGCGCCCTGCTCGAGCTTCACCATCATCATCTCGACGGCGATTATGGCGTCGTCGACCAGCAGGCCGAGCGCGATGATCAGTGCGCCGAGCGAGATCCGCTGGAAGTCGATGCCTAAAAGCATCATGCCGACGAAGGTGATGGCCAGCACCAGCGGCACCGACAGCGCCACGATGATGCCGGTGCGCACGCCCAGGCTGATGAACGACACGACCAGCACGATG
>DASXKG010000700.1:0-9215 GCA_036496965.1 Variovorax sp. | reverse complement strand
AGCAGGTCGCGCTCGGCATCGATGCCGAACTGGCCGGCAGCCGTCTGGTTGCACCATTCGATGCGGCCCTGCTCGTCGAGCAGCACCACGCCGTGGGGGGAGGCCTGGATCGCGGCGAGGAACTCCTGCAGCCGGTCCTCGGCCTGGCGGATCTGCTGGTCGCGCTGGCGCAGCAGCTTGCGGATGCGCTCGGACAATTCGCCCCAGACGCCGGGCCCGCGCAACGGCAGCCCGGCCGCGTCGTTGCGCAGCACGCGCAGCAGCTTGCCGGCACGCCAGGCATCGAGCACCAGCCAGAACGCCGCGCCGATGAAGCACCCCCAGCCGGCCAAGCGCCAGCCGGCCAGCGCCACGGCGCAGGCGCCGCCGATCAGGGCCGCCGTGAGAAAGGTCGCGATGCGAAAAGGCATGCCGGAATTATCCCGCCCCGGCCATGCCGGATTGACCGTGAGAACGGATCAGACCGTGGCCTGCGCCGTCAGCCGGTAGCCCGCGCCGCGCACGGTCTCGACCATCGGCGCGGCGGCGCCGAGCGATTCGCGCAGGCGCTTGACGTGCACGTCGACCGTGCGTTCCTCGATGTACACATGGTCGCCCCAGACCTTGTCGAGCAGTTGCGCGCGGCTGTGCACCCGCTCGGCGTGCTGCATCAGGAAGCCGAGCAGCTTGAACTCGGTCGGGCCGACCTTCAGCGGCATGCCCTGCCAGGTGACGCGATGGGTGGCCGAATCGAGCACCAGTTCGCCGATCTCGACGCGCTCGGCCGCGCTTTCCGGCGCCCGCCGGCGCAGCACGGCCCGGATTCGCGCCAGCATCTCCTGGGTCGAGAAAGGCTTGGTGATGTAGTCGTCGGCACCCGCATCGAGGCCCGCGACCTTGTCCGGCTCATCGCCGCGCGCCGTCAGCATGAGGATCGGCATGGCTTTGGTGCGCAGGTCCTTGCGCCAGTGGCGCGCGAGCTGCAGGCCGCTCTGGCCCGGCAGCATCCAGTCCAGCAGCACCAGATCGGGCAGGAAGGCATCGATCTCGCGCTGGGCAGCCGCCCCGTCTTCGGCCCAGATCGGCTCGAAGCCGTTGTGGCGCAGATTGACTGCGATCAGCTCCGCGATGGACGACTCGTCTTCGACGATGAGGATGCGTGGTTTCTTCATGGAGGCCCTATTGCAGCGCGGATTCGATCTCCTGCATCGAGGTGTGCCGCACGTCCGCACCCTTGACGATGTAGATGATGAATTCGGCGATGTTCTTCGCATGGTCGCCGATCCGTTCGATGGCCTTGGCCAGGAACAGCAGGTCGAGGCTGGCGGAGATCTTGCGCGGGTCTTCCATCATGTAGGTGACCAGCTTGCGCACGAAGCCGTCGAATTCCTTGTCGATCAGGTCGTCGTCCTTGAGGATCGACAGCGCCGCGGCCGTGTCCAGCCGGGCGAAGGCGTCCAGCGCCTTGCGCAGCAGGCCCGAGGCCATGTCGGCAGCGATGCGCAGATCCGACGACGGCAGTGCGCGCGCCGAGCCGCTCTCGATGATCGACTTCACCATGCGCGCGATCTTGTTCGCCTCGTCGCCCACGCGCTCGAGGTTGGCGGTGGTCTTGGAGATCGCGATCAAGAGGCGCAGGTCGCGCGCGGTCGGCTGGCGCCGCGCGATGATCGACGACAGCTCGCGGTCGATCTCGATCTCCATCGCGTTGACGCGGATCTCGGTCTCGGCCACGCGTTCGGCGGCCTCGGCATCGAACTCCTGCAGCGCATACACCGCCTGCTGGATCTGCGCCTCGACCATGCCGCCGAGTTCCATCACGCGCGAGGACACGGTGTTGAGCTCGCTATCGAACTGGCTTGAAAGATGCTTCTCGGTCATGGTGCTTCCGTTCTCAGCCGAAACGGCCGGTGATGTAGTCCTCGGTCTCCTTGCGCTTCGGCTTGAAGAAGAGCTCTTCCGTCGCGCCGAACTCGATCAGGTCGCCGAGATACATATAAGCGGTGTAGTCGCTGCAGCGCGCCGCTTGCTGCATGTTGTGCGTCACGATGACCACGGTGTACTCGCTCTTGAGCTCGGCGATCAGTTCCTCGACCTTGGCCGTCGAGATCGGATCGAGCGCCGAGCAGGGTTCATCGAGCAGCAGCACCTCGGGCTTGATCGCGATGCCGCGCGCGATGCACAGGCGCTGCTGCTGGCCGCCCGACAGGCCCGAGCCGCTCTGCTGCAGCTTGTCGCGCACCTCGGTCCAGAGGGCCGCCTTCTTGAGTGCCCATTCGACCCGGTCGTCCATGTCCGAGGCGCTGAGGTTCTCGAACAGCTTCACGCCGAAGGCGATGTTGTCATAGATCGACATCGGGAACGGCGTCGGCTTCTGGAACACCATGCCGACCTTGGCGCGGATCAGCGCGACGTCCTGCTTGGAGGTCAGCAGGTTCTCGCCGTCGAGCGAGATGGTGCCTTCGGCGCGCTGCTCGGGATAGAGCTCGAACATGCGGTTGAAGGTGCGCAGCAAGGTCGACTTGCCGCAGCCCGACGGGCCGATGAAGGCCGTCACCTTGTTTTCCGGGATCTCGAGGTTGATGCCCTTGAGCGCATGGAATTTGCCGTAATAGAAGTTCAGGTCCTTGACCGAGATCTTCGAGGGCGTGGGCTGAGCGAGAGTGGTAGGCATGATGTTTAGAGCTTGCTTCGCGTGAGAACCCGCGCAAGGATGTTGAGCGCCAGCACGGCGATCGTGATCAGGAACACGCCGGCCCAGGCCAGCTGCTGCCAGTTGTCGTAGGGGCTCATGGCGAACTTGAAGATCGTCACCGGCAGGCTGGCCATCGGCTGGGTGATGTCCGCGGTCCAGAACTGGTTGCTCAGCGCGGTGAAGAGCAGCGGCGCGGTCTCGCCGGCGATGCGGGCCACGGCCAGCAGGATGCCGGTGACCACCCCGGCGCGCGCAGCGCGCAGCGTGATGCTGAGAATGACCTTCCACTTCGGCGTACCGAGCGCATAGGCCGCTTCGCGCAGGCCCGGCGGCACCAGTTGCAGCATGTTCTCGGTGGTGCGGATCACCACCGGAATCACGATCAGCGCCAGCGCCAGCGCACCGGCCAGGCCGGAGAAGGTCTTGAAAAAGACCACCACCACGGCATACACGAACAGGCCGATGACGATCGAAGGCGCCGACAGCAGGATGTCGTTGACGAAGCGCGTGACCGCGGCGAGCGCGCCCTTGGGGTTGTATTCGGCCAGGTAGATGCCGGCCATGACCCCGATCGGCGTGCCGACGAAGGTCGCCAGCAGCACCATCACCAGCGAGCCGAAGATCGCGTTGGCGATGCCGCCGTCCTCGTTCGGCGGCGGCGTCATCTGGGTCAGGGTGGCGATGGTGAGGCCGCCCACGCCCTGGCGCAGGGTCTCCCAGAGGATCCAGATCAGCCAGAAGACCCCGAAGGCCATCGCGGCCAGCGACAAGCTGAGCGCAATGACGTTGACGCGCTTGCGGCTGGCGAACTTGGCTGAACGGATTTCGTCCAGCGTCTTGATATCGCGAAGGCGTTCGGCCGTGTTCATGCCTTGGTCCCCTCACTCTTCTTCATCCGCTGCAGCAGCAGCTTGGACAGCGTCAGCACCACGAAGGTGATGAAGAACAGCACCAGGCCGAGATACATCAGCGCGGCCTGGTGCAAGCCCGGTCCGGCTTCGGCGAACTCGTTGGCAAGCACCGAGGTGATGCTGTTGGCCGGCTGGAAGATCGACAGCGAGGTCAGCTGGTTGGTGTTGCCGATCACGAAGGTGACCGCCATGGTCTCGCCCAGCGCCCGGCCGAGCCCGAGCATGATGCCGCCGATGACGCCGGCCTTGGTGTAGGGCAGAACGACCTTGGACACCACTTCCCAGGTGGTCGAACCGAGCCCGTAGGCCGATTCCTTGAGCAGCGGCGGCGTCACTTCGAACACGTCGCGCATCACCGAGGCGATGAACGGAATGATCATGATGGCCAGGATGATGCCGGCCGACAGGATGCCGATGCCCACCGGGGGACCGGCCACCAGCGCGCCCAGGAAGGGCACGCCGCCGAACAGCTTCTGCAGCGGCTGCTGCACGTAGGTGGCCAGGATCGGCCCGAACACCAGCAGACCCCACATGCCGTAGACGATCGAGGGCACCGCCGCCAGCAGCTCGATGGCCGTACCCAACGGGCGCTTGAGCCACGAGGGCGACATCTCGGTCAGGAACAGCGCGATGCCGAAGCTCACCGGCACCGCGATCAGCAGCGCGATCAGCGACGTGGCCAGCGTGCCGTAGATCATCACCAGGCCGCCGTACTGGTCCTGCACCGGATCCCAGGTGCTGCTGACCAGAAAGCCGAGGCCGAACTTCGAGATCGCCGGCCAGGCACCGACGAACAGCGACACCAGGATGCCGATCAGCATCGCCAGCGTCAGCAGCGCGGCGCCCTTGGCGGCCCAGCCGAACAGGCGGTCGTTGGCGGGTCCGCTGCGCGGCCGCTTCACCGGTGGAGGGGCCGCCATGACGCGAGTTGCCTCGGCCTGGCGGTCAAGCACGTCAGTGCTGGCTGGGAAGGTGGTAGACACGTGTCGCTCCTTCGACGGCGCGCGGTCGAGCGGCGTGCTCATCCGGCCACCTCCGCGCCACAGCGCGTCGATGCATGCCGGCAGGCACGGCGACTCATGCGCGCCATACAGCCTTTACTTGTACGCGACGGGCTTGCCCGAGGCGTCCTTGATCTCACCCCATGATGTCGCGATCACGCCCTTGACCTGCTCGGGCATCGGCACGTAGTCGAGTTCGCCGGCGGTCTTGTCGCCATTCTTGTAGGCCCAGTCGAAGAACTTGAGCGTGGTCGTGGCCTGGGCCGGCTTGTCCTGGGTCTTGTGCATCAGGATGAAGGTCGCGCCGGTGATCGGCCAGGAATCCTTGCCGGGCTGGTTGGTCAGCACCTGGTAGAAGCTCTTCGACCAGTCGGCGCCCGCTGCCGCGGCCTTGAAGGCCGTGTCTTCCGGCGACACGAAGCTGCCGGCGGCGTTCTGCATCTGAGCGTAGGTCATCTTGTTTTGCTTGACGTAGGCGTACTCGACGTAACCGATCGAATTAGGCAGGCGATTCACGAAGGCCGCAACACCTTCGTTGCCCTTGCCGCCGGCGCCCAGGGGCCAATTGACGGCCGTGCCGTCGCCGACCTTGGTCTTCCAGTCGGGGCTGATCTTGCTCAGGTAGTTGGTGAACAGGAAGGTGGTGCCCGAGCCGTCGGCGCGGCGCACCGGCGCGATGGCTGCATCAGGCAGCGCCAGCGAGGGGTTGAGCGCCTTGATCGCCGGGTCGCTCCACTTGGTGATCTTGCCGAGGTAGATGTCGGCCAGCACCGGGCCGCTCAGCTTCAGTTCGCCCGGCTTGATGCCCGGCATGTTCACCACGGGAATCACGCCGCCGATCACGGTCGGAAACTGCATCAGGCCCTTGCTCTTGAGTTCCTCATCGGTGAGCGGCATGTCCGAAGCGCCGAAATCGACGGTCTTGGCATCGATCTGCTTGATGCCGGCGCCCGAACCGACCGACTGGTAGTTGATCTTGGAACCGGTGGCCTTGTTGAAATCGGACGCCCACTTGGAATACAGCGGCGCCGGGAAGCTGGCGCCGGCGCCGGTTGCGTCCTGGGCCATGGCGGGGGCGTGGGCGAGCGCCGCGGCCAACAGGCCGGCAGCCACGATTTTGAAACTTGTTTTCATGATGCTTTCCTTTGAGCTGCAAAAGGACCCCCTTGGAGGGCTTGGCAGGACTCTAGAAAGCTAGTGTGACAGCATCGTGACACCTCTTGACAGAGGGAAAAGGCACTTTTCAGGGCCCATCCTGCATGACGCTGTCACACAAACGTCATGGGGCGGGCCTAGCCTCTAGCGAGCTCTTCCGCCTGCTGCTGCGCGTAGCCACGCACCGCCCGGGCGCTACGATCCGGCACCGACTTCCTCCACTTCACATGCAAAACGGAACCCGCCTCGCCGTGGTCGATCTCGGATCGAACAGCTATCGCCTCGAAATCGGCCAGGTCGACCATGGCCAGATCCGCCGGGCCGAATACCTCAAGGAAACCGTGCGCCAGGGCAACGGCCTGGACAGCGACCGCAACCTCACGCCGGAGGCCATGCAGCGCGGTTGGGACGCGCTGGCCCGGTTCGGCGAACGACTGGCCGGCTTCAAGCGCTCGCAGGTGCGCGCGGTCGCCACCCAAACCCTGCGCGAGGCGCGTAACCGCGACGAATTCCTGCTGCGGGCACGCACCGTGCTTGGTTTTGGCATCGACGTGATCACCGGCCGCGAGGAAGCGCGGCTGATCTACCAGGGCGTGGCCCAACTGCTGCCCCATACGGATGCCCTGGACCGCGAGCGCCGGCTGGTGATCGACATCGGCGGCCGGTCGACCGAAATGGTCATCGGGCATGCGCTCGAGGCCGAGGTGATGGAGTCGTACCGGGTCGGCAGCGTCGCCTGGTCCATGAAGCATTTCGGCCAGGGCCAATTCACCGCCGCTGCCTTCCAGGCCGCGGAGATCGCGGCCAAGGCCGTGCTCGACGACGCCCTTTCCACCTACGTGCCGGACCGCTGGGACGTGGCCTATGGCGCTTCGGGCACCATCGGCGCAGTCGGCGACATGCTGGCGGCCGCCGGTGGCGAGCCCGGCCTGGTCACGCGCGAAGGGCTGGACTGGCTGATCGATCGCCTGATCCGGGCCGGCAGCATCGACCGCGTGCGCATCGAGGGCATGCGCGAGGACCGCAAGGCGGTGATCGGCGGCGGCGTGAGCGTGCTTCGTGCCGTCTTCGACCTGCTCGAGATCGACGAGATGAGGGTGGCGCAAGGGGCGCTGCGCCATGGCGTCCTCTACGAGTTGCTGGAACGCGACGACGTCGTGGCCGACCTCCGCGCCACCACGGTGTCGCGCCTGGCGCAGCGCTTTCCGGTCGATTCGGCGCAGGTCAGGCGGGTGGCGGACACCGCCGCGGCGCTCTACCTGCAGCTCGAACCGGCGGCGCGTGGCGGCAGCACCACCAGCCGCCCCGGCCGGGCGCTGCGCAAGCTGGGCTGGGCGGCTCAGGTGCACGAGATCGGTGCCCAGATCTCGCACAGCGAGTACCACAAGCACAGCGCCTACATCCTGGACAACGCGGACGCACCCGGCTTTGCGGTCAACGAGATGCACGGGCTGAGCCAGCTCGTGCTCGGGCACCGGGGCAAGCTGCGCAAGCTGGGCAGCTCGCTGGACGACGAAACATTCGTGGCCCAGCTGATCGCCCTGCGGCTGGCAGTGATCCTGTGCCATGCGCGGCGCGACCCGGATCGCCAGGGGCTGCGCCTCGAGCGGCTGGATTCGCGCGTCTTCGGGACCAGTTGCCGGCCAGGCTGGGCGACCCTGTATCCGCAGTCGGCCTATCTGCTGCGCGAAGAGGTGGTGGCCTGGCAGAAGACGGGCTGGAAGCTCGAACTGACCGGATGTTGAGCCCCCACGCTCCCCACTGCGGGTGGTTCGCTGCCCCCGGGGGGTCAGCAGGCCGCCCGTCTGCGCGCAGCGCGGACTTCCCCGCGCGGGCGGCCCGGCGCCGGCCTGAGCAGCAGGTTTACAGCAATTCGGGCGCCTGCACCGTCACCACCACCGTCTGCACATCGCCGTCGCGCTCGCGGGTGCGGATCCACCAGACGGCCCCCTTGCGCACCGGACAGCTGTCCTGCTGCAGCCCGAGCAGCAGCGAAATCGACTGTCCGAGCGATGGCTGATGGCCGATCATCAGCACCACCGATTTGCCGTTCGGCCAGCCGGCGGCGCCGAGCAGCGCATCCGGCGTGGTGTCGGGCCCCAGTTCAGTGCGCAGCTTGTACTTGCGCCCCAGCGCCAGGGCGGTCTGTTCGCAGCGGCGCGCCGGGCTGCAGACGACGCGCGTGCCTTCGGGCAGTTGGCGGTCGAGCCAGGCGGCCATGCGCTTGGCCTGCTTCTCGCCGCGCGCGGTCAGCGAGCGCTGCATGTCGTCGCAGCCTTCGGTCCAGTCATCCGCTTCCGCATGTCGCCAAAAAATGAGGTCCATGGCCGGTCTCTCAATTCCGCTGTGCAGCGCGGCCGAGCCCGCGGGACGCGTAGCGTCCCATCAGGGCGCGCTGCGCACCCGGTGCATCGATGGTGGGCGCGGCGCCCGCCTCTCCCGCGGGCGTATCTTCGAAGATGCGATGGTAGACGCCGTCCGGGCCCAGATCCCAGGCGTCGCGCCTGTCGTGCAGGTAGGCCACCAGACATTCCTCGATCAGCCGCTGGCGCAGCACGGGATCGGTGACCGGCCATGCCAGCTCCACCCGCCTGAGCATGTTCCGGTTCATCCAGTCAGCGCTGGACAGATAGAGCGCCTCGTCCTCGCCCTGGCGGAAATAAAAGACCCGCGAATGCTCCAGAAAACGCCCGATCACCGAGCGCACGCCGATGTTGTCGGTCAGGCCCGGCACCCGGGCCGGCAGCGTGCACGCGCCGCGCACGATCAGGTCGATCTTCACGCCCCGCTGCCCCGCCTTCACGAGCGCGGTGATCAGCGCCTCGTCGGTGAGCGCGTTCATCTTGGCGACGATGCGGGCGCCTTCGCCGGCCTGCGCGGCCACGCCCAACGCCTCGATGCGCGCGAGCAGGTTGCGGTGCAGGTCGAAGGGAGCGAACCACATCCGGTTCAGCTTGGGCAGCCGGCTCTGGCTGGCCAGGTGCACGAACACCGCTTCCATGTCGGCGGTGAGCAGCGGATCGGCCGTGAGATGGCTGATGTCGGTGTAGAGCGCCGCGGTGCGCGGGTTGTAGTTGCCGGTCGACAGATGCCCGTAGCGGCGCATCTGCTTGCCCTCGCGGCGCGTCACCAGCAGCATCTTGGCATGCGTCTTCAGGCCGACCACGCCATAGACGACCTGGGCGCCGATCGACTCGAGCATCTCGGCCCAGTTGATATTGGCCTCCTCGTCGAAGCGGGCCTTGAGTTCCACCACGGCCGTCACTTCCTTGCCGCGCCGTACCGCCTCACGCAGCAGATCCATCATTTCGGAATCCGTGCCGGTTCGATAGATGGTCTGCTTGATCGCCAGCACCTGCGGGTCCTGAACCGCCTCGCGCAGGAAGGCCAGGACGCCATCGAAGCTCTCGAAGGGCTGGTGGATCAGGGCATCGCCGCGCTGCAGCCGGTCGAAGAAGGACTGGCCCGGCGACA
>DASXKG010000699.1:0-8556 GCA_036496965.1 Variovorax sp. | reverse complement strand
GCGATGGCGAGGATCAGGAACGGAATCGCCAGCAGCGCCTCGGTGACGCGCGACACGACGCTGTCGACCCAGCCGCCGAAGTAGCCGGCGACCAGGCCGAAGGGCACGCCGACGACCAGCGCAATGAAGACCGACACCAGGCCGGCCATCAGCGATGCCCGCGCGCCATACACCATGCGGCTGAACATGTCGCGCCCCAACTCGTCGGTACCCAGCCAGAAGGTCGCCGACGGCGGCTTGCGGATGGTGGAGAAGCTGGTCTGCATGGGGTCGTGGTTGGCGATCAGCGGCGCCAGCAAGGCCAGCAGGACGAAGAACAGCACCATCGCCAGGCCCAGCATGGCCACGCGGTTGCGCTTGAACTTGCCCCAGGCACGATGGCGGCGGGGGGGCGCAAGCACGGCTGCGGCGGTCGCAGAGATGGCGCTCATGCGTGCCTCAGACGGGGGTTGACCAGGACGTACAGGATGTCCGCCAGCAGGTTCAGGAGGATGAAGCCGACCGCCACGCACAGGACCACGCCCTGCACCACGGCGTAGTCGCGGGTGAACACGGCGTCGACCACCAGCTTGCCGAAACCCGGAATGGTGAAGACCTGCTCGGTCAACACGGCACCGGCGAGCAATTCGCCGAACAACAGGGTCACCAGGGTCACGATCGGCATCAGCGCGTTGCGCAGGGCGTGGCGCAGCACGACGTAGCGTGGCGGGACACCCTTGGCGCGCGCGGTGCGCACGTAGTCGGCCGACAAGGCCTCCAGCATGGCCGAGCGCGTGTGGCGCATCAGGTAGGCCGCGATCGCGGTCGACAACACCAGCGACGGCATCAGCATCGTCTTGATGGAGAGCCAGAAGTCCTCGGCAGGCGGCACGTAGCCGGAGGCGGGCAAGAGTCTCCATTGCACCGACACCACCATGATCAGGATGATGCCCAGCCAGAAATTGGGAATCGACACCCCGGAAAGGGCCAGCATGTTGGCTCCCATTTCCACCGCAGTGCCTTTGCGTACGGCGGCGACGATGCCCATCGGAATGCCCACCAGCAACGCGAAGAACATGGCCATGGCGGCCAGTTGCAGCGTGACGGGCAGCTTCTGCGCGATCAAGGTGGTGACGGCCACATCCGTGCGCAGCGACTTGCCCAGGTCGCCCTTGAGAACCTGCAGCGACCAGGCGCCGTATTGCACCGGCAGCGGGTCGTCGAGGTGGTATTTGTGGCGCAGATAGTCCAGCACCACCGGATCGCGCTCTTCGCCGGCCAAGGTCAGCACCGGGTCGCCCGGAAGGATCTTCTGCAGCCCGAAGACGATCATCGACACCAGGATCAGTGTCGGGATCGCGACGATCACGCGCCGCAGGATGAGCTTGAGCATGGGTCAGCGACCGGCGGCGTAGGCTTGCATGAGACGCGGCGTGGCGGCAGCACGCAAGAGGCCGTCGGCATCGCGCGAGGCGGCGGTCAGCCGGCCGACGGACCACGGCGCAAGCTCTTCGACATCGTGCCCGCGGCGGCGCAACTCCGCGATGACTTCGGGCCCGAACCCGCCCTCCACGGCCAGATGCCCGGGCTTTCGGTCGCGCGGAAAGAACGAGGAGGGAAAGTGCATCGTGTGCGACATCGGCAGATCGATCGCTTCCTGCAGGTTCAACCCGTGATGGACATGGCGCAGGAAGAACAACAATTGCCATTGTTCCTGCTGGTCGCCACCCGGGGTGCCGAAGGCCAGATAGGGTTTGCCATCGCGCAGCGCGAGTGACGGCGTCAAGGTCGTGCGCGGGCGCTTGCCCGGCGCCAGCGTGCTCGGCAATCCTTCTTCCAGCCAGAACATCTGGGCCCGCGTGTTCAGGCCGAAGCCCAGTTCGGGAATGACCGGCGAGGACTGGAACCAGCCACCCGACGGCGTGGCCGAGATCATGTTGCCCCAGCGGTCGATGGCGTCGACGTGGGTGGTGTCTGCGCGTTTGACCGAGGCGCGCATGTCGGCCAGGGTCGGCTCGGCCGCCGCGCTGCCGGGCAGGCTCACCTTGGACAGGCGCGCCAGCGTATCCATGACGCGGTCCACCTGGCCCTCGAAGCCGGGAATGCGCCCGGGCCGCAATTCCAGCGATGCGCGCTCGCCGATCAAGGCGCGGCGCGCGGCGTTGTAGCTGTCCGACAGCAATTGCGCCAGGGGAACGTCCACGAACGATGGGTCGCCGTAGTAGGCCTCGCGATCCGCGAAGGCGAGTTTCATGGCCTCGGTGATGCGGTGCACGAACTCGGCGCTGTTCGGGCCGACGCGATCCAGGCCCGTCTCCTTGAGCAGCGCCAGGGTTTGCAGGAAAACCGGGCCCTGGCTCCAGGCGCCTGCCTTGGCCACGGTGTAGCCGTGATAGTCGTAGGTCAGCGGGGTGTCGTAGCTGGCCGACCAGCTCGCCATGTCCTGTCCGGTGATGACGCCGCGATGGGGCGTTCCGCTTTCGTCCATGACCTCGGTGCTGCGCGCAAAACGGTCGATCGCGTCGGCGACAAAGCCGCGGTAGAAGGCGTCTCGCGCGGCCTCGATCTGGCGCTCGCGATCGGTGCCGGCGCGTTCGGCCTCGTCGAGCACCCGGCGCCAGGTCCGGGCCAGCACCGGATTGCGAAACAGCTTGCGTGCCTCTGGCACGCTGCCCCCGGGCAGGTAGATGGCTGCCGTGCTGGGCCAGTGCTGCTGGAAGAAATCCTTCAGGCTGGCGATGGTGTTGGAGATGCGCGGCATCAGGGGATGGCCCTGGTCGGCGTAGTAGATCGCCGGTTCCAGCACCTCGCGCACGCGCAGGCTGCCGTGGTCGCGCAGCAGCGTCATCCAGGCGTCGAAGGCGCCCGGAATCACGGTGGCCAGCAAGCCATTGCCGGGAATCATGTCCAGGCCCTCGGCCCGCAAGCGCTGCGGCGTGGCCGAAGCCGGCGCGCTGCCCTGGCCGCACAACACTTCGACCTTGCCGGTGCGGGCGGAATAAAACACGGCTGGCACCTCGCCGGCCGGCCCTACCAGGTGGGGTTCCACGACCTGCAGCACGAAGGCGGACGCCACGCAGGCGTCGAATGCATTGCCGCCGCGCTCGAGCATGGACATGCCGACGGCACTCGCCAGCCAGTGGGTCGAGGTGACGACGCCGAAGGTCCCGGCGATTTCAGGACGAGTCGTGAACATCGGCTCGCCTAGCTTTTTGCGCTCGATACGCCCTTCAGGCGGATCAGGCCGTCCGGATAGGGAACGAAGCCGTCCAGCGCCTTCTGCAGGCCGAATGTCCAGGGCAGGTAGAACAGGTAGAGGATCGGGCGTTCGACCTGCATGTCGGCCAGCACCTTGCCATACATGGCGCGCCGCTTCGCCTCGTCCGATTCGGCGCGCGCGCCGTTGAGCAGCGTATCCACGTCGGCATTGCAGAATCTTCCGTCGTTCAGGCTGCCCTTGCAGCTCAGGTACTGATGGACATTGCCGCTGGGGTCGACCCGGCCGGACCACCCGCTTTGACCCACGACGAAGTCGCCGCGCGCCAGGGCCGACTGCAGGGAGGCGAACTCGACCGGACGCAGGCTGATGTCGAACCCCGCCTCGGCGCCCATGGCCTGGATCAGCTCGAACACCTGCTGCATGGTGGTGTTGTTGCCATACGTGATTTCCAGCTTGACGCGATCGAAGCCGGCCTCCTTGAGCAGTGCCTTCGCCTTCTTGGGATCGCGCCCGTGGTGTTCGAAGGCCTTGTCGTAGGCGAAGCTGGCGGGCGGGAAGGGCTGGTAGGCCGGCTGGAACATGCCTTCGCCCACGACCTGGTTGATGGCATCGCGGTCGATCGCCAGGTCCAGTGCCTGACGCAGGCGCTTGTCCTTGGCCAGCGGATTGTCGGCGCGCGCGCCATTGGCGAGGTTGACTGAAATCGACTGGAAGCCCAGGCCGGTGACCGGTGCCAGCCGCAGGTTCTTGTCGCTCTTGACAGTCTCGGCGTCGCTCGGCGCGACCCGTTCGATGATGTCCAGGTCGCCCGCGCGCAAGTTGTTCAGGCGCACCGTGGCGTCGGGAATCGGCGTGAAGACCAGGCGGTCGAAGTGGTAGTTGGCTGCGTCCCAGTACTTGGGGAATTTCTCCAGGACGATGCGATCGTTCTGAACCCGCTCCTTGAACTGGTAGGGACCGGAGCACACCGGCTTGCTGCCCGGGTCCTTGTCGAACGTAGCCGGCGACATCATCATGCCCGCGCGGTCGGACAACTGCGACAGCAACGAGGCGTCAGGCTCGGACAGGTGCAGCACCACGGTGTCGGCATTCGGCGCCGCGACGCTGGCCACGGTGCTCAGCTCGCTCTTGCGGTTGCTGTCGGGCAAGCTGCGGGCGCGATCCAGATTGGCCTTGACGGCCGCGGCATTGACCGGCGTGCCGTCATGGAACAACGCATCTGATCGCAGCTTGAAGGTCAGCGTCTTGTTGTTGTCCGTCCAGACCCAGGATTGGGCCAGTTGCGGCACGATCTTCAGGTCAGGCGTGATGTCGACGAGCTTGTCGCACAACGAAGCGAAGACGATGCGGCCGACGAAGGTCCGGGCGCGTACCGGGTCCAGCACGTCCGGGTCGTCCTGCAAGCCGATACGCAGGGTGGACTGGGCGGCGGCGAGGCCGCTGAGGAGCATGGCTGCCATGGCCACGGCGATGGCGAGGCGAATCTTGGGCATGAGAAGGTCTCCGACGGTTCAGGAAAAATTCAGGACGGACAGCACCGGGTACGTCATCCACCCCGGCTCCGCGAAGCGCTGGCCGTGGGTGAAGATGAAGTCCAGCACCGCACCCTGGTCGGACAAGGATTCGGGGTGCTGCGACGCCCATTGCGCGAAGCGTTCGCGCAGTGCGGGCTCCTGCTGCAGCATCTCCGAAGCCAGGTCCTCGAACACATAGCCGGAATAGCGTTCCTTCTTTTCCAGCACGCTGTTGAAGAAGCCCCAGCGAAAGAAGCTGTCGTGCGCCTGGGGCTCCAGGGTTTCCACCGCATAGCGGGCGCGGGGCTGGTCGAGCGGTACCAGCAGATCGCCGGCCCGCGTTTCGTAGCTGCCGGCTTCCGCCTGGAGGGACACCTCGTCATGGAACATGTGGCCTTCGTACGGAACGGCCCGCGTCTTCACTGCGGCGATGCGCCAGCGGCGCACCTGCAGCGTCTGGCCCGGTGCCGGCGTCTGCACCTGCACGCGGTTCCATTGCAGCCGCTGCGCGACCTCGCGCCATGCGGCGGGCACGAGGTAGGCCCTGGGCGCATCGACCTCGATGTCAGCCGTGGCCCGTTCGAAGCAGGCGATGTCGCGCTCCCAGGGCTGGCTGCGGTCGTAGCCAAGGCGCAGGTAGTTGCCCAGCGTGCTGGGCCGGTAGACGGCCCGGTAGCCCTTGAAGCGGGCCGTGCGCGGGCGCGTGTAGTCGATCTGCCAGTGCACCGGCCACCGTGTGCGGGAGCCGGCCTGCGCGCGGGCATCGCGCCGCAGCGCCTGGATCTGCGCGCCATGGTCCACGCTGAAGGCCAGCACCGACTCCACCAGTGCGCGCATTGCCGCATACCGGTCCGCGAAGGGTTTCAGCATGTGGGTCTCGGGCATGAAGCCGATGGTGTGGTTCAGCGCCGCGTAGCCGGTGGAAAAGCGCGCCACGTCGAGCATGTGGGCGATGCCGTCGTCCGGGGTCTCGCGCACCGGATGCACGTACGGCGTGGTGGGCCAGCCGCGCCTGTCCATGTCGCCGTAGATCGCGTCCAGCATGGTGTCGCGCAGGAACGCGCCCAGGGGCCCGCCCAGCTTGTCGGCCTGGGTATGGATCAGCGTCATGGTGTAGTGGTAGTCGGCTCCGTTGGAGGTGTGGGTGTCGACCATCACATCCGGGTCCCAGGCGGCGAAGAAGCGGTTGAAGGCCTGTGCCGCCAGGCTGTCGCATTTGACGAAGTCGCGGTTCAGGTCGAGGTTGCGGCCGTTGCCCCGGAAGCCGGAGGACTCCGGCCCAACCTGGTTGGCGCGCGAAGTCGTGTTGCGCTGCAGGCAGCCGTCCACGTTGTAGACCGGGATGAACAGGAACACGCAGGACCCCAGCGCCGCCAGCCGCTCGGGCTCGATGCAGAAGTCGCGCACCAGGGCCATGCAGGCGTCGATGCCTTCGGGTTCACCAGGGTGGATGCCGTTGTTGTTGAAGAACACCGGCCGGCCGGCTGCCTGCAGCCGCTCGCGGTCGAACTCGCCGTCCGCCGTGACGGCTCCGGCATGCAGGGGCACGCCGTTGTCGGACACGCCGATCTCCCAGAAGCGCAACTGCTCGGGGAAATCGGCGGCCAGCCGCTCGTAGAACCCGATGCATTGCGCCCAGGTGGTGGTCTGGTTGCCGTTGCCGGCTTCGAAGGGCGTGGGGTAGGGCTGCATGCTTACTCCAAGACAAGGGCCGGGTGGCTTTTTCCGGGGAAACAGTTCGCCAGCAGTTCCAGCGTATAGGGATGCGTGGCTTCGCCCGAAAGAATGCGCTCGGCGGGCAGGGTTTCGACGATTTCGCCTTGCTTCATCACGGCGATGCGTTCGCACATGTGGGTGATGACGCCCAGGTCGTGGCTGACCAGCAGCATGCTGGTGCCCAGGTCGCGGCGCACGTCCATGAGCAGGTTCAGCACCTCCGCCTGGATCGACGCATCCAGTGCCGAGGTGGGTTCGTCCAGCAGCAGCAATTGGGGCTCCAGCACCAGCGCGCGGGCGATGGCCACGCGCTGGCGCTGGCCGCCGCTCAGCTGGTGCGGAAAGCGAAATCGGAAGCTGCGGCTCAGGCCGACCCGGTCCATGGCCGACAAGGCGCGCTGCTCGATGCGGTCGAAACCGTGCACCCGCATGGCCTCGGTCAGGCTGCGGTCGATGGTGTGCCGGGGATGCAGCGAGCCGTAGGGATCCTGGAAGATCATCTGCACCTTGAGGCGGCTGGCCAGCGCGGGAGCGACTTGCGGCGACAGCGGCTCGCCCAGCACCGAGACCTGGCCCTGCCAGTGTCCCCCCAGGCCCGCCAGCATGCGCAAGATGGTGGATTTGCCGCAGCCGGAGCCGCCGACCAGGCCAAAGGTCTCGCCGATGCGCACCTCGAAGGAAACATCGCGCACCGCTTGGTGCCGCCTGGCGCCGCTGCCGTAGAAGACATCCAGCTGCCGGCATTGCAGGGCGAACTGCGGGCCGTCGCGGCGCGCCCCTTCGGATGCTCGCATGCCGCTCATTCCAGCTCCGTCGCACGGTCGATGGCCGCCCGGTCGATGGTGGCCAGCTTCCTGCCGCGCTGCGCGCCCGTGGGCAGACAGTTGAGCAAGCCCTGCGTGTAGGGGTGCCGCGACTGGAAAAGCTCACTGGCGGCACAACTGTCGACCACGGCGCCCCGGTACATCACCAGCACCCGGTCGCAAAAGCCGGCCACCATGTTGAGGTCGTGGCTGATCATCAGAAGGCCCATGCCGCGCTTGCGGATCTCGCGGTCCATCATGTCCAGCACCTGGGAGCGCACCATCACGTCCAGTGCCGATGTCGGCTCGTCGGCAATGAGCAGCGAAGGCGAGGCGATCATCATGGCGGCGATCATCACGCGCTGGCCGATGCCGCCGGACAGCTGATGCGCATAGGCATGGAATACGCGCTGCGGCTCGTGCACACCCACCGTCTCCAGCATGTCGAGCACGCGCCGGCGGGCATCGCGCCGGCCGAACACGCCGTGCAGCAGGCCGGCTTCGGCAATCTGGCGGCCCACCGGCAACACCGGATTCAGGGAGAACTTGGGGTCCTGCAGGATCATGGCGATCCGCCTGCCCCGCAGCGCCCGCCAGCCCGCGGCGCTTTGCCGCGTCAGGTCGATGCCGTCGAACTGCAGGCGCTGCGCGCTCACGCGGCCGGGCGGCTGCACCAGGCCGAGGATGGCGCGCGCGGTCATGGATTTGCCGGAGCCGGATTCGCCCACGATCCCGATGCGCTCGGCGCCCATGCGCAGGGACAGGGACTTCACCACCCGCACCGGGCCGGAGGGCGTGGGAAAGCTCACGCTGAGCTTGTCGATCAGCAGCTCAGCCATGGCGCGGGTCCAGCACGTCGCGCAGGCCATCGCCCACCAGATTGAATGCCAGGCTGCCCAGCAGAATGGCCACGCCCGGCACGGCCGCCACCCACCACTGGTCGAAGATGAACTGGCGCCCCGCCGAGATCATGGCCCCCCATTCCGACATGGGAGGCTGCGCACCCAGCCCCAGGAAGCCCAGGCCCGCGGCGGCCAGGATGATGCCCGCCATGTCGAGCGCAATGCGCACCACGGTGGATGGCAGGCAGATGGGCAGCAGCTGCCCCAGCAGGATGCGCGAAGTGGGCAGGCCCTGCACCCGCGCCGCCTTCAGAAAGTCGCTGGCCCGGGTACTCAGAGTCTCGGTGCGGGCGATGCGGGCATACGGGGGCCAGGCGGTGATCGCGATGGCGATCACCGCATTCACGATGCCGGGCCCGAGCGCAGCCACCAGCGCCAGTGCCAGCACCAGGCGCGGAAAGGCCATGAAGACATCGGTGATG
>DASXKG010000698.1:0-6718 GCA_036496965.1 Variovorax sp. | reverse complement strand
ACCTTGCTGAGCCTGCTCGAAACCCCATTTGAAGAGCACGCCGGCCACGACGCTTTCGCCGGTTTCCCGCCCGATTGGGCCTCCACCATCGAAATCAGCTGTTCATCATGACCACCCCTCATCAAAAAACCGACGCCGAATGGAAAGCCCTGCTGGCCGAGAAAGGTGCCGAGCGCGGCGCCTTCGAAGTGACGCGGCATGCCGCCACCGAGCGGCCTTTCACCGGCAAGTACGAAGCCCACTGGGAGGATGGCAGCTACCATTGCATCTGCTGCGGCGCCAAGCTGTTCGACTCGTCGACCAAGTTCGACGCCGGCTGCGGCTGGCCCAGCTTTTCCGAGGAGGCGGTGCCGGGCGCGATCCGCAATATCGTCGACCGCTCCCACGGCATGGTGCGCACCGAGAACGTGTGCGCCGCTTGCGGCGCGCACCTGGGCCATGTGTTTCCGGACGGCCCGACCGACACCGGCCTGCGCTATTGCATGAATTCGGCTTCGCTGGATTTCCAGAAAAAGCCCTGACCCTCGAACATGAAACTCGTCCTCGACTTCTTCCCGATCCTGCTGTTCTTCGGCGCCTTCAAGGTCTACGACATCTACACCGCGACCGGCGTGCTGATGGCGGCGACCGTGGTGCAGATGGCGATCATCTGGCTGCGCGAACGCCGCCTGCAGCCGATGCAGAAGGCCACGCTGGTGCTGATCCTGCTGTTCGGCGCGCTCACGCTGGCGCTGCACGACGACCGCTTCATCAAATGGAAGCCGACGGTGCTCTACGGCGCGATGGCGATCTCGCTGGCGGCCGCCTTGTGGGTCTTCAAGAAGAACTTCCTGAAGATGCTGCTGGGCGAGCAACTGGAGCTGCCGGCGGCGGTGTGGGGTCGGCTCAACGTGGCCTGGATCGCCTATTGCCTTTTCATGGCGGTGCTCAACGGCTACGTGGCCGCCACCTTCAGCACCGCGGCCTGGGTCGACTTCAAGCTGTGGGGCTACGTGTTCCCGATCGTCTTCCTGGTGGCGCAGGGCTTGTACATTTCGCCGCACCTCAAGTCGGACAAGCCTGCTGCATGAGCCGCACGGCCGCTCCGAAGGCGAATACCGAAGCGCTGCTGCGCGAAGGTTCTCAATGACGCTTCCGACTGCCAAGGACCTCGAAGCGCGCCTGCGCGAGCGGCTCGAGCCGACCGTGCTGGAGGTCATCGACGAAAGCGCCGCGCATGCCGGCCATGCGGGCGCGGGCGCCGAAGGCTACGGCACGCACTTCCGCGTGCGCATCGCCTCGCCGCTCTTTGCCGGCAAGGCGCGCGTGGCGCGCCACCGGCTTGTGTATGATGCGCTGCAACTTTTCATCGCACAGGGCCTTCACGCGCTTGCCATCGAGACGCTTTGATGCGTCGGACCCCTGCGTCCTCGCGGGCAGCGAGAATTCCGCCCTCTTTCCTATGTCATTCGAGCGCAATCCATTGCGCGTCTTCCTCATCCATCGAGGCTCCCCCATGAAGAAAATCATCCTGAAGGCACTCGCCATCGCGGCATTCGTCGGCCTCATTCCGGTCGCCGCCCTGGCGCAGAACGCCGCCATCGTCAACGGCAAGCCGGTGCCCAAGGCACGCATGGACATGCTGGCACAGCAGCTCGCCGCGGCCGGCCGGCCGGTCACCCCGGAAATGCAGAACCAATTGCGCGAGGAAGTGATCCTGCGCGAGGTCTTCATGCAGGAAGCGCAAAAACAGGGCCTCGAAGCCACCCCGGACTACCAGGCCCAGCTCGAACTCGCGCGCCAGGCGATCCTGATTCGCCAGTTGTTCGCCGCCTACAGCAAGAACAACCCCATCACCGACGCCCAGGTCCAGGCCGAGTACGACAAGTTCGTCGCCGCCAACGCCGGCAAGGAATACAAGGCGCGCCACATCCTGGTCGAGACCGAGGATCAGGCCAACAAGATCCTGGCCGACCTGAAGAAGGGCGCCAAGTTCGAGGACATCGCGAAGAAGCAGAGCAAGGACCCCGGCTCGGGCGCCAAGGGCGGCGACCTCGACTGGGCCGCCCCCTCGAGCTTCGTGCCTGAGTTCTCCGAAGCGATGATGAAGCTTCAGAAGGGCGAGACCACCGCCACCCCGGTCAAGACGCAGTTCGGCTATCACATCATTCGCCTGGACGACGTCCGCCAGGCGCAGCTGCCGAAGGTCGAAGACGTCAAGCCGCAGATCGTGCAGCAACTGCAGCAGCAGCAGTTGCAGAAGTACCAGGAAGACCTGCGCGCCAAGGCAAAGATCGAGTAACTGCCGCTCGCTGCGCTTCAGGCGCAGCGCAGGCCGAGGTGTGCTTCGAATGCGTCGAAGTCCCGGTCGGCATGCAGCAGCCTGTGGTCGTGCGCGATGCACCAGGTCGCGATCAGGGTGTCGATGGTCTTGCGAACCGTCACGCCCCGCGCGCGCAGTTGGCGGTGATTGCGCGCGGCCTGGATCGCGATGCGCTCACCGCCCAGCGTGACCAGGTCCAACGCGCCCAGCACCTTTCTGGCATCGTTGAAATCGCGGTCGCGGGCGAAGCCTTGCAGCACCTCTGCCAGGATCAGATCGCCGACCAGCACCGGCTCATCTCGCAGCAACGCATCCAGTTTGTCCGCGCCCGGGGTGCCCGAACCACGGAAGTAGTCGATCCAGACGCTGGAGTCGACCAGGATCATTTGTCCAGGCGCATGGCGTCGAGGTCGCCTGTCCACTCCAGCTTGCCGCGCAACCGTCGAATGGACTCCTGCTGGCGCAAGCGCAACAGCGTGCGCAGGCCGAGTTCGACAACCTCACGCTTGGTCTGGAGACCCGTGGCGCGCAGCGTGTCCTGCATCAGCTTGTCGTCGATCACGATGTTGGTTCGCATGATGTGTACGGATTGAGATTTTCCTACACATCATAGAAGCCTTGACTTGACGGGGCAAGCTGCCCCCGGCCTCACCCCACCCACTTGCGCGCATTGCGCCAGATCCGCATCCAGGGGCTGAGTTCGCTGGCATCGCCCGGGGTCCAGCTCATCTGGATGTTGCGGAACACGCGCTCGGGATGCGGCATCAGCGCGGTGAAGCGGCCGTCGGCCGTGGTCACCGCGGTCAGGCCGCCGGCGCTGCCGTTCGGGTTGAAGGGATAGCGCTCGGTTGCCTGCCCGTGGTTGTCGACGAAGCGCATCGCCGCGATGGCCCTGGCCGGATCGCCGCGGTGCCTGAAGTTGGCATAGCCCTCGCCGTGGGCGACCGCGATCGGCAGCCGGCTGCCGGCCATGCCGGCAAAAAACAGGCTCGGCGACTCCAGCACCTCGACCATCGACAGGCGGGCCTCGAAGCGCTCGCTCTGGTTGGTGGTGAAACGCGGCCAGGCCTCGGCACCGGGAATGATGTCGGCCAGTTCCGCGAACATCTGGCAGCCGTTGCACACGCCGAGGCCGAAGGTGTCCGAACGTCCGAAGAAGCCCTTGAACTGCGCGGCCAGATTCGCATTGAAGGTGATGCTGCGCGCCCAGCCGATGCCGGCGCCCAGGGTGTCGCCATAGCTGAAGCCGCCGCAGGCGACCACGCCCTGGAAGTCGGCCAGGTCGGCCCTGCCCGTCTGCAGGTCGGTCATGTGGACGTCGAAGGCCTCGAAGCCGGCCTCGGTGAAGGCATAGGCCATCTCGACATGCGAATTGACGCCCTGCTCGCGCAGGATCGCGACTTTCGGACGGGCCAGGTTGAGGTACGGCGCGGCGACGTCGTCGGTCGCGCCGGGCGCCAGCAGCACCTGGGCACCGGGGTCCGACGGATCCCCCGCGGCGGCGTGCTCGGCGTCCGCGCAATCCGGGTTGTCGCGTTCGCGGCAGATCTTCCAGCTGACTGAATCCCAGACCTGATGCAGGTCGGCGAGCCGGGCGCTGAACACCGCCTTGGCATCGCGCCAGACTTCCACCTTGCCCTTGCCCGCCTCCATGGCCGAGTTCGCGGGCCGGGTCTTGCCGACGAAATGGCTGTGCGCGCTCAAGCCGTGGGCGCGCAAGGTCTGCATGACCTGGTCGCGTTGGGCGCTGCGCACCTGCAGCAGCACGCCCAGCTCTTCATTGAAAAGTGCCTTGAGCGTGAGTTCCTCGCGGCGGGCGCTGACCTGGCCGGCCCAGTTCTTGGCATCGCCGTATTCGGCGCGGCTGTCGCTGATGCCGTCGCCCTCGGTCACCAGCAGGTCGACATTCAGCGCCACGCCGACATGGCCGGCAAAGGCCATTTCGCAGGCGGCGGCGAACAGCCCGCCATCGCTGCGGTCGTGCAGCGCCAGGATCTTGCCTTGGGCGCGCAAGGCGTTGACCGCGTCGACGAGCCGGACCAGGTCCTGCGGTTCGTCGAGGTCGGGCACCTCGTCGCCGCTCTGGCCCAGCGTCTGCGCCAGGATGCTGCCCGCCATGCGCTGCCGCCCGCGGCCGAGGTCGATCAGCACCAGGGTGCTGTCCGGCTCCTGGGCGTCGAGCTGGGGCGTGAGGGTGCGACGCACGTCGGCCAGCGTCGCGAAGGCCGAGACGATCAGGCTGACCGGCGAGCTGACCTTCCTGGGCACGCCCTGCGCCTGCCATTGGGTGCGCATCGACAGCGAATCCTTGCCGACCGGGATCGAGATCCCGAGCGCCGGACACAGTTCGAGCCCCACCGCCTTGACGGTCTCGTAGAGCGCGGCGTCCTCGCCGGGCTCGCCACAGGCAGCCATCCAGTTGGCCGACAGCTTGACGCGGGACAGCTCGATCGGCGCCGCCAGCAGGTTGGTGATGGCTTCGCCCACGGCCATCCGGCCCGAGGCCGGGGCGTCGATCGCGGCCAGCGGCGTGCGTTCGCCCATGCTCATGGCCTCGCCGGCGAAGCCTGCATGGTCGGCCAGCGTCACGGCGCAGTCGGCCACCGGCACCTGCCAGGGGCCGACCATCTGATCGCGGTGGCTCAAGCCCCCCACGGTGCGGTCGCCGATGGTGACCAGGAAGCGCTTGCAGGCCACCGTCGGGTGCGACAGCACGTCGATCGCGGCCTGCTGCAGATCGACGCCCGTCAGCTCGAGCGGCTTGAACCGGCGCGCGACCGACTGCACGTCGCGCAGCATCTTCGGCGGCTTGCCCAGCAGCACGTCCATGGGCATGTCGACAGGCGCGGGCTGTCCGTCCGCCACCACCAGTTGCCGCGCCTCGGTCGCCACGCCGACGACGGCGAAGGGACAGCGTTCGCGCTCGCAGAAGGCCCGGAAGGCCTCCAGCGATTCCGGCGCGATCGCCAGCACGTAGCGTTCCTGGCTTTCGTTGCACCAGATTTCCTTGGGCGCCATGCCCGATTCCTCGAGCGGCACCGCGTGCAGGTCGAACCGCGCGCCGCGGCCGGCGTCGTTGGTGAGTTCAGGGAAGGCATTGCTCAGGCCGCCCGCGCCGACGTCATGGATCGCCAGGATCGGATTCGCCTCGCCCTGCTGCCAGCAATGGTTGATGACTTCCTGCGCACGCCGTTCGATCTCGGGATTGCCCCGCTGCACCGAATCGAAATCGAGCTCGGCCGCGTTGGCACCGGTGGCCATCGAGCTGGCGGCGCTGCCGCCCATGCCGATGCGCATGCCGGGGCCGCCGAGCTGGATCAGCAAGCTGCCGGCCGGAAAGCGGATCTTCCGGGTCTGCCCGGCATCGATGCTGCCCAGGCCGCCGGCGATCATGATCGGCTTGTGATAGCCGCGCTGCAGCGTGCCGGCGTCGCTCTCGATCGCCTGCTCGTATTCGCGGAAATAGCCCAGCAGGTTGGGCCGGCCGAACTCGTTGTTGAAGGCGGCGCCGCCCAGCGGGCCCTCGGTCATGATCTGCAGCGGGCTGGCGATGTGCTCGGGCTTGCCGTAGCTGCCCTCGCCCGGCCAGAGCCTGGACACCGTGAAACCGGTCAGGCCGGCCTTGGGCCGGGAGCCGCGACCGGTCGCGCCCTCGTCGCGGATCTCGCCGCCGGCACCGGTGGAGGCGCCCGGGAACGGCGAGATCGCGGTCGGATGGTTGTGCGTCTCGACCTTCATCAGCACGTGGCTCAGCGCGGCCTGCTTGTGGTAGCTGCCCGAATCCGGCGCGGGGACGAAGCGTTCGATCCGCGTGCCTTCCATGACCGAGGCGTTGTCGGAATAGGCCACCACCGTGTGCTGCGGATTCTGGCGCTCGGTATGGCGAATCATCGAGAACAGGCTGTGCGGCTGCGCCACGCCGTCGATGACGAAGTCGGCGTTGAAGATCTTGTGCCGGCAGTGCTCGCTGTTCGCCTGGGCAAACATCATCAGCTCGACGTCGCTCGGATTGCGCCCGAGCCGGGTGAAGGCCTCGACCAGGTAGTCGATCTCGTCCTCGGCCAGGGCGAGGCCGAAGTCGCTGTTGGCCTGGACCAGGGCACCGCGCCCGCCCTGGCGCACATCCACCTGGGCCATCGGCCGGGCAGGCAGTTCGGCGAACAGGCCGGCGGCCTGGTCGAGCCGGGCCAGCACCGATTCGGTCATGCGGTCGTGCAGCAGCGCAGCCACCGCGGCGAGCTTGTCGCCATCGATCATGGCGGCCTTGCCCAGCGCCTTGTCCAGCAGGGGCGACTTCAGCACGAGGTGGTAGGCGGTCACGCGTTCGACCCGGCGCAGCGCCAGCCCGCAGTTGTGGGCGATGTCGGTCGCCTTGGAGGCCCAGGGCGACACCGTGCCCAGCCGCGGCGTGACCAC
>DASXKG010000697.1:0-13903 GCA_036496965.1 Variovorax sp. | reverse complement strand
CGGTGACTTCTCGGCCCGGAAGCTGCCGATGAAGCCGATCACCATCTTGCGCCCGGCGCCTTGGCGCAGGGGAGTCTGGCGCACCAGATAGTCCGGAACCGGCGTCGGCATGGCGATGACGCGGGCCGGATCCGGCTGCGCTGCGATCGGGTTCCAGGTGTCGCGGGTCTCGCAGACCACGAAGCGGAATCCGGCTGCGTAGAGGAGCTTCAACATGAAACGGTGCGACGGGCGCTTGGCCGCGTGGCCAACGTTGTGATGGCACATGAACCACATCGAGCGGCGCTGCGGCCAGATGAAGGGCGCGATCATGAACAGCGGCAGGGTGAGGAATTCGCGCACGAAGAGCGCCCGCCCCTCCTTGTTGGCATAAGCCCGCGGAATCAGCCGCAGATGGCCGAACAGCTTGCCCAGCATGACGCTGAGGCTGCCCGGTTCCTTGGCAGAGCCCACCAGCACCGGATGCATCGGCACGCGCACCAGCTGCACGGTGCGGACCCGCCGGCAGGCCGCGCCGAGCATCTCGAGCGCCCCGTGGGGATCGCGATAGCGCCGCAAATACGATATCGAATTGAACATCCCGCCGGCCGCCTCGCTACGCCTTGCGCAGCCGCATTTCGGCTGCGCGCGCATGGGCCTGCAGGCCTTCGCCATGCGCCAGCACCGAGGCCACCGGACCGAGCACCTGGGCACCCGCTTCGCTGACCTCGATCAGGCTGGACCGTTTCTGGAAGTCGTACACGCCCAGCGGCGAGCTGAATCGGGCCGTGCCGCTGGTCGGCAGCACGTGGTTGGGGCCGGCGCAATAGTCGCCCAGGCTTTCGCTGGTATAGGCGCCCAGGAAGATCGCCCCGGCGTGGCGCAGCAGCGGCTCCCAGCGATGCGGCTCCAGGCTGCTCACCTCGAGGTGTTCGGGGGCGATGCGGTTGCTGATGGCGCAGGCCTCTTCCATGCTGCGCGTGTGGATCAGGGCGCCGCGGCCGTTCAGCGAGGCAGCGATGATGGCGGCGCGCGGCAGCGAAGGCAGCAGGCGGTCGATGGCCTGCTGCACCTGGTCGATGTAGGCGGCGTCGGGGCAAAGCAGGATGCTCTGCGCCAACTCGTCGTGCTCGGCCTGGCTGAACAGGTCCATCGCCACCCAGTCGGGCGGCGTGCTGCCGTCGGCCAGCACCAGGATCTCGCTCGGCCCGGCGATCATGTCGATGCCCACGGTGCCGAAGACCCGTCGCTTGGCGGCCGCCACGTAGGCGTTGCCGGGACCGGTGATCTTGTCCACGGCCGGGATCGTGGCCGTGCCGTAGGCCAGCGCTGCCACCGCCTGGGCGCCGCCGATGGTGAAGGCGCGGCTCACGCCGGCGACATGCGCCGCCGCCAGCACCAGCGGGTTCTTCTCGCCGCCGGGCGTCGGCACCACCATGATGATTTCGCCCACGCCCGCGACGTGGGCGGGGATGGCGTTCATCAGCACGCTCGACGGATAGGCTGCCTTGCCGCCCGGCACGTAGATGCCCACGCGGTCGAGCGGCGTGACCTTCTGCCCCAGCAGGGTGCCGTCCGCGTCGCGGTAGCTCCAGCTCTCGCCGCTGGCCTTCTTCTGGGCCTCGTGGTAGGTGCGAACACGGCGCGCGGCGGATTGAAGCGCCTGCCTTTGCGCATCAGGCAGCGAGTTGAAAGCCGCCTCGAGTTCTGCCGCCGTGAGCTCCAGTGCGGCCATGCCGTCGACCCGGAGCCGGTCGAAGCGGCGGGTGTAGTCGAGCACCGCCTCGTCGCCGCGCTTGCGCACATCTGCCAGGATGTCGGCCGCCACCTGCTCGATCGCCGCATCCGCCTCTGCGGACCAGTGCAACCGCGCCTCGAATTCGGACTCGAAAGCCGGCGCGGTGGTGGCAAGGCGGGCGGGAGCGGCTTTCAGGGTCATGGGGCGGGGCGGCGAGGGTCAGGCGGAGGGGATGGCCGCCGCAAAGGCATCGACGATACGTCGAATGGCTTCGCGCTTCAGCTTGAGGGCCGCCTGGTTCACCACCAGGCGGGCGCTGATGTCCATGATGCGCTCGACCTCGACCAACTGATTGGCCTTGAGCGTGTTGCCGGTCGAGACCAGGTCGACGATGGCATCGGCCAGCCCGGTCAACGGGGCCAGTTCCATGCTGCCGTACAGCTTGATCAGGTCGACGTGCACGCCCTTGGTGGCGAAGAATTCGCGCGCCAGGCCCACGTACTTGGTCGCCACCTTGAGCCGCGAGCCTTGGCGCACGGCCGAGGCGTAGTCGTAGTCGGCCCGCACGGCGACACTGAGCCGGCAGGCCGCGATGCGCAGGTCGAGCGGCTGGTACAGGCCCTGGTTGCCGTGTTCGAGCAGCACGTCGAGCCCGGTGACGCCGAGATCGGCGCCGCCGTATTGCACATAGGTCGGCACGTCGGAGGCGCGCACCAGCACCACGCGCACGTCCGGCCGGGTGGTGGCGAGGATCAGCTTGCGCGATTTCTCCGGGTCCTCCGTCACCTCGATGCCGGCGGCGGCCAGGAGCGGCAGCGTTTCCTCGAAGATGCGGCCCTTGGACAGGGCCAGCGTGATCATGGCTGCACCTCGGGCGGCCCGCTCACGCGTTCGATGTCGGCGCCCAGTCCGCGCAGCTTGCTTTCCATGCGGTCGTAGCCGCGGTCGAGGTGGTAGATGCGATCGACCAGCGTCTCGCCTTCGGCCACCAGGCCGGCGATCACCAGGCTGGCCGAGGCGCGCAGGTCGGTGGCCATCACGGTGGCACCGGAAAGCTGCGCCACGCCCTCGATGACGGCCACCTTGCCGTCGGTCTGGATCTTGGCGCCCAGGCGCAGCATTTCGTCCACATGCATGAAGCGATTCTCGAAGATCGTCTCGGTCACGGTCGAGGTGCCTTCGGCGATCGCGTTCAGCGCCATGAACTGGGCCTGCATGTCGGTCGGAAAGCCGGGGTATTCTGTGGTGCGGAAGCTCTGCGCCTTGAGTCGGCCCCGGCTGCGCACCCGGATGCCGCCCTCGACCGCTGCCACCTCGGCGCCGGCTTCGCGGAGCTTCTCGATCACCGCGTCCAGATGGTCGGCGCGGCCGTGCCGCAGCAGCGCCTCGCCGCCGGCGGCGGCGACGGCACACAGGAAGGTGCCGGCCTCGATCCGGTCGGCCACCACCTGGTGGGTGCAGCCTTCCAGCCGGGGCACGCCCTGGACGTGGATGCGGCTGCTGCCATGGCCCTCGATGCGGGCGCCCATCGCGATCAGCATCACGGCCAGGTCGACGATCTCGGGCTCCTGGGCGGCATTCTCGAGCAGGGTCTCGCCTGCGGCCAGCACCGCCGCCATCAGGAAGTTCTCGGTTCCGGTGACCGTCACCATGTCGGTGGTGATGCGGGCGCCGTGCAGGCGCTCGCGGCCGCCGCCGACGCTCGCCACCATGTAGCCGTGTTCGACCACGATCTCGGCGCCCATGGCCTGCAGGCCCTTGATGTGCTGGTCGACCGGCCGCGATCCGATGGCACAGCCGCCGGGCAGCGAGACCCGCGCCCGGCCGAAGCGCGCCAGGAGCGGACCCAGCGCCAGCACCGAAGCGCGCATGGTCTTCACCAGTTCGTAGGGCGCCTCGGCCAGCGAAAGCGCCCGTGCATCCACGCACACGGTGCCGTTGTCGTCGCGCTCGGCCGAAACGCCCATGTTGCGGATCAGCTTGAGCATCGTCGCCACGTCGTTCAGGCGCGGCACGTTGTGCAGCGTGACCGGCTGGTCCGTCAGCAGCGCGGCGCAGAGCTCCGGCAGGGCGGCGTTCTTGGCGCCGGAAATGAAGACCTCGCCGCGGAGCATGCGCCCGCCGCGAATCAGAAGTTTGTCCATGAAGTCCTAGCGGGATGGCGAGGGAGACTGTCCGGCCCATTCGGCCGGCGTGAATGTTTTCATCGAGAGCGCATGCACTTCGTCGGTGTGCATTTTCGCACCGAGGGTGGCGTAGACGCGCTGATGTCGCTGGATGGCGCGCTTGCCTTCGAATTCGGCCGAGACGATGGTGGCGTACCAATGGCGCCCATCGCCCTCCAGGGCGATGTGTTCGCAAGCCAGGCCGGCCGCGATGATGGATTGGAGCTCTTCAGCAGTCATCAGAAAGTTTAGCCACGAATCTTGTAGCCGATGCGCAGGAGATGGACGGCGATCGCGCTGACGACCAGCCAGGCGGCGCCGACGACGCCCAAGCTGAGCCACGGCGATGCATCGCTGACGCCGAAGAATCCGTAGCGGAAGCCATCGATCATGTAGAAAAAGGGATTCAGATGGCTCACCACCTGCCACACCGGCGGGAGCGAACCGACCGAATAGAAGACGCCGGACAGGAAAGTCATCGGCATGATCAGGAAATTCTGGAAAACGGCCATCTGATCGAACTTCTCGGCCCAGAGGCCGGCGATCAGGCCCAGCGTGCCAAGGATCGCCGCGCCGAGGAAGGCGAAGATCAGGATCCACCACGGCGCATCGAAGGACGGCATGGCGAAGAACACCGCCGTGACCACGAACACGCCCAGGCCCACAGCCAGGCCGCGGATGACCGACGAGCCGACATAGGCCAGGAACAAGCCCCAATGCGACAGCGGCGTCAGCAGCACGAACACCATGCTGCCCATGATCTTGCTCTGAATGATGGAGGAAGAGCTGTTCGCAAAGGCGTTCTGCAGCACGCTCATCATCGCCAGGCCGGGCACCAGGAAGGCCGTGTAGCGGACCGTGCCGTAGACCTTGACGTGGTCCTCCATCACATGGCCGAAGACCATCAGATAGAGCACCGCCGTCAGCACGGGTGCGCCCACGGTCTGGAAGCCGACCTTCCAGAAGCGCAGCGTCTCCTTGTAGAGGAGCGCGCGCCAGCCGAGCGCGCCGATCATCATCCGAGCTCCTTCTTCACCGCGCCACCTCCAGCGGCGTCTGTTCGCCCGCCATCAGGTCGATGAAGACATCTTCCAGGTCGGCCTTGCGCATCTCGACGTCCTCGACATCGAGCCCGGCTTCGCGCAGCGCGGCCAGCAGTTGCTCGACTTCGAGCGCGTTCTGCGCCGGCAGCTGCACGATGCGCCCGGTGACCCGGGCATTCTGCGCGATCGCCGAGGGCAGCATGCCGTCGGTCTTGAAGCGCAGCACGTTGCTGGCCGCATTGCGCAGCAGCTCGCTGGTCCGGTCCAGTGCAATCACGCGGCCCAGCTTGAGCATCGCGATGCGGTGGCACAGCGCCTCCGCCTCTTCCAGGTAGTGGGTGGTCAGCAGCACCGTGCTGCCCTCCTTGTTGAGCCTGGCGATGAACTGCCAGAGCGTCTGGCGCAGCTCGACGTCGACGCCGGCGGTCGGCTCGTCCAGCACGATCACCGGCGGCTTGTGCACCAGCGCCTGCGCCACCAGCACGCGCCGCTTCATGCCGCCGGAGAGCTGGCGCATGTTGGCGTTGGCCTTGTCCGCCAGGCCGAGGCTGTGCAGCAGTTCGTCGATCCAGTCGTCGTTGTTCCGGATGCCGAAGTAGCCGGACTGGATGCGCAGCGCCTCGCGCACATTGAAGAAGGGATCGAACACCAGTTCCTGCGGCACCACGCCGAGCTGGCGGCGCGCCTGTGCATAGTCGCGCTGGACGTCGTAGCCCTTGACCTGGATGGCGCCGCCGGTCGGCCGCGACAGGCCGGCGAGCATGCTGATCAGCGTGGTCTTCCCCGCGCCGTTCGGCCCCAGGAGCCCGAAGAACTCGCCCTCCTCGATCTGGAATGTCACCTCGTCGACCGCCCGCAGGCCGGCGCTGCCCTGGGATCGCTGCAAACGGGATGCGGGGTAGGTCTTGCTGACCGACTGGAATGTGATCGCAGGCATGGACGGCCGCGATTCTACCGGCGGCGGCCGGCGCTCAGGGTGCAGCGGGAAGAAGGCCCGCCACCCCGTACAGGGTTGCCAGCTCGCGCAGCCGGGCCGGCAGGCCCTTGACCGCAAATCCGCGGCCGCGCGCGCCGGACTCGCGCCGGCATTCGAGCAGCACCGCCAGCGCCGAGGAATCGAAATGAACCAGTGCGCCGGCATCCACCACCGTCGACGACCCGGCCTGCCCCTGCAGCCCCTGGCGGAGCATGTAGACGCAGGCGGGCGCTTCGTCGTGCGTCAGCCTGGAAGGCAGGACCAGCATCCGGATCAGCTCTTGCCGCCGCTCTTGTTGCGTGCCGCCAGCACCGAGATCAGGCCGTCGATGCCCTTGGCATTGATCTGCTGCGCGAACTGGGTGCGGTAGGTCTCGACCAGCCAGACGCCGAGCACGTTGATGTTGTAGATCTTCCAGCCGCCGGTCGCGCCGGGGGATTTCTCGAGGCGGTAGTCGAGTTGCACCGGGTCGCCGCTGCCCTTGATCTGCGTACGCACCAGCACCTCGTTGTCGGTGGTCGAGCCGCGGAACGGGAGGATGCTCACGGTCTGGTCGCTCACCTGGTCCAGCGCGCCGGCGTAGGTGCGCACCAGCAGGGTCTTGAATTCCTGCTCCAGCCGGGACTGCTGCTCCGGCGTGGCCTGGCGCCAGGCGGGACCCACCGCGGAGGCCGTCATGCGCTCGAAATTCACGTTCGGCATGATCATGGTGTCGACCAGCTGCATGATCTTGTCGATGTCGCCGGACTTGATCGACTTGTCGGACTTGATGGTTTGCAGCACGTCGGCGGAGATCCGCTGAACGAACTGGTCGGGGGTCTCGTCGGCGGCCCGGGCCGGCTGCACGACAGCCACAGTGGCGCCCAGCAACAGCAGACCGGTCAGTGCCAGCCGACCCAGGGTGCGGCGTTGGAGAGTCTTCATCATCATCATCTTGTGGATCCCTTTGTATCGAGCGCCGGATGCTGCGACCCGGCAGGTTGGAGCCGTCAGTTTCCGTCGTCCGGCAGCTTGCCGTCGTGGACGTCGCCCAGGCGTCGCTGTAGGAAGACATCGCGCGTGAACGTGTACTTGTCGAGCGCCGCATCGCCCAGCAATTGGCTCACCCGCAGCAAGTTGGCGCGGATGTCGACCAGGCGCACGGCGTAGAGCGAGTTGCGCAGCGGAATGTTGTCGATGTAGTGGACCGGGTCGCCGCGGAAGTCGACCAGGAGCAGCGCCGTGCCGTCGCGCAGCGTCGACGGCCCGAGGACCGGCAGCACCAGGTAAGGACCGGCCGGCACCCCCCAGTAGCCCAGCGTCTGGCCGAAATCCTCTGAATGCCGTGCCAGGCCGACCTCGGTGCCGATATCCAGCAGGCCGCCCAGTCCGAAGACGGTGTTCACGTTCACCCGCATGAAGGTCTCGGCGCTGTCCTGCAGCTTCAGCTGCGCCACATTGTTGAAGAAGCTCCAGACGTCCGACAGGTTGCCGAAGAAATTGGTGACGCCCTGGCGCACCGGGGAAGGGAGCACCTTTTGGTAAGCGGTGGCAACCGGACGCACGACGGCCTCGTCGAGGGCATCGTTGAAGGCGAAGACCTTGCGGTTGAGCGGCTCGAAGGGGTCGGCCGGATTGGCATTCGGCCCGCTGGCGCAACCGGCAAGCAGGGCTAGAAAGACAGCGGCGAGAAGGGCACGAGTTTTCATTTTTTATTGGCGTTGGCAGGCGGCGTACTTCCATCGGCCGCCTTGCTGTAGAGAAACTGGCTGATCAGGTTTTCCAGCACGACGGCCGACTGGGTGTCCGTGACGACATCGCCGGCCTGGAGCACCTTGTCGGATGCGCCGGCTTCGATGCCGATGTACTGCTCACCGAGCAAGCCGCTGGTCAGGATTTTCAGCGAACTGTCCTTGGGAAAACTGTAGCGGCTTTGCAGCGCGAGCGTGACCGCCGCCTGAAAGTTCTTGTCGTCGAACGTGATCGATTCGACGCGTCCGACCACCACGCCCGCGCTCTTGATGGCGGTTTGCGGCTTGAGGCCGCCGATGTTGTCGAAGCGCGCGGTGATGTTGTAGGTCCTCTGGAAGTTCAAGCTCAGAAGATTGGCCGACTGCAGTGCCAGGAAGAGCAGCGCCGCGGCGCCGATCAGCACGAACAGGCCGACCCAGATGTCTTTGGTGGAACGTTGCATGGTTGCACTCGATATTGGTATGGGCCCGACTCAGATGCTGAACATCATGGCGGTCAGCAGGAAGTCCAGTGCCAGCACGGACAGCGACGCGACGACGACCGTGCGCGTGGTGGCACGCGAGACGCCTTCGGGCGTGGGTTGCGCCTGGTAGCCCTGCAGCAGGGCGATGAAGCTGACCGCCAGGCCGAAGATGAAGCTCTTGACCACGCCGTTGCCCACGTCCCGCCAGACATCGACCCCGCCCTGCATCTGGCCCCAGAAGGAACCCGCATCGACGCCCAGCAGCAGCACGCCCACCACGTAGCCACCCATCACGCCGACCGCGCTGAACACCGCCGCCAGCAAGGGCATGGTAATGACGCCGGCCCAGAAGCGCGGCGCCAGGATGCGCTGCACCGGATCGACCGCCATCATCTCCATCGCGCTCAACTGTTCGCCGGCCTTCATCAGGCCGATTTCGGCCGTGAGCGAGGTGCCGGCGCGGCCCGCGAAAAGCAGCGCCGCGACCACCGGTCCGAGTTCGCGCACCAGGCTGAGCGCCACCAGGAGGCCCAGCGCCTCGGACGAGCCGTAGCGCTGCAGCGTGTAGTAGCCCTGCAGGCCGAGCACGAAGCCGACGAACAGACCCGACACCGCAATGATCGCCAGCGAATAGTTGCCCAGGAAATGGATCTGGTCGCGCACCAGGCTGAAGCGGCGCAGGCTGCGGGCGCCTTGGAACAGCAGGCGCACGAACAGCCGGGCGCCCAGGCCCAGGTCGGCCAGCTTGCTGCGCACGGCGAAGCCGATGTCGGCCGGGTTGTACCAGCTCATCCGGTCACCTCCGGCCCTTGCGCGCGCTGCCGAAATCGTCGGCGACGTCGACGGCAGGGTAGTGGAAATGCACCGGACCGTCGGGCAGCGCGTTGACGAACTGGTGCACCAGCGGATCGGTGCTCAGGCGCACGTCCTGCGGTTTTCCCTCGGCCGCGACGCCGCCGTTGGCCAGGATGACCACGTGGTCGGCGATGCGGAAGGTTTCCTCGAGGTCGTGCGAGACGACGATGCTGGTCAGGCCGAGCGTGTCATTGAGGCGGCGGATCAGCCGGGCGGCGGTGCCGAGCGAGATCGGGTCGAGGCCGGCAAAGGGCTCGTCGTACATCACGAGGTCGGGATCGAGCGCGATCGCGCGAGCCAGCGCCACCCGCCGCGCCATGCCGCCGGACACTTCGCTGGGCATCAGCTCGCGCGCGCCGCGCAGGCCGACCGCGTCCAGCTTCATCAGCACGATGTCGCGGATCAGCCCTTCGGACAGGCGCGTGTGCTCGCGCAGCGGAAAGGCGACGTTGTCGAACACGCTCATGTCGGTGAACAGCGCGCCGAACTGGAACAGCATCCCCATGCGGCGCCGTGCGGCATACAGCGCGCCTGGCGCGAGCTTGCCCACATCTTCGCCGTTGACGCGCACCTCGCCGCGGCGGGCGCGCAACTGGCCGCCGATCAGGCGCAGGGCGGTGGTCTTGCCGCCGCCCGAGGCGCCCATCAGCGCCGTCACCTTGCCGCGCGGCACGGTGAACGAAACGCCGTCGAGGATCGCGCGCTCGCCATAGCCGAAGGCGACGTCGCGGAATTCAACGAGGGATGAGGCGGATGATGGATCCATGGCAATGAAAAGAGCCGGGGCGCCTTCAGGCATCCCGGCTCGCGGTCACGGCGATGATAAGGGATGCGGGTAAACGCAATCCACCCAGCTTTCAGCGCGGCAGGTCGCTGAAGCCCATCAGGAATTCGTCGACCGAGCGGGCTGCCTGGCGGCCCTCGCGGATCGCCCAGACCACCAGCGACTGGCCGCGGCGCATGTCGCCCGCCGCGAAGACCTTGGGCACGTTGGTCGCGTAGCCACCGGCGAAGTCGACCGTGGCCTTGGCATTGCCGCGCGCATCCTTCTCGACGCCGAAGGCGTCCAGCACGTTGCCGACCGGGCTCACGAAACCCATCGCCAGCAGCACCAGCTCGGCCTTGAGCACCTGCTCGCTGCCGGCAACCTCGACCATCTTGCCGTCTTTCCACTCGACGCGGACCGTCTTCAGGCCGGTGAGCTTGCCCTTTTCACCGATGAATTCCTTGGTCGAGATCGCGAACTCGCGCTCGCAGCCTTCCTCGTGGCTGGAACTGGTGCGCAGCTTGTACGGCCAGTAGGGCCAGGTCAGCGGGCGGTTCTCCTCGTCCGGCGGCTGCGCCAACAGCTCGAACTGGGTCACGCTCAGGGCGCCGTGGCGGTTGCTGGTGCCCACGCAATCCGAGCCGGTGTCGCCGCCGCCGATCACGATCACGTGCTTGCCGTCGGCGCGCAGCTGGCCCTTGACCTTGTCGCCGGCGTTGATCTTGTTCTGCTGCGGCAGGAACTCCATCGCGAAATGGATGCCGTCGAGGTCCCGGCCGGGCACCGGCAGGTCGCGCGACTGCTCGGCGCCGCCGGTCAGCAGCACGGCATCGAACTCCTTGTTCAGCTGCTCGGGCGTGACGATCTCCTTGGCCCAGTTGGTCACCTTGGAGCCCTTGCCGAGCGGATCCTTGGCCGCGCCGACCATCACGCCGGTGCGGAAGTTCACGCCTTCGGCCTGCATCTGTTCGACGCGGCGGTCGATGTGCGTCTTCTCCATCTTGAAGTCGGGGATGCCATAGCGCAGCAGGCCCCCGATGCGGTCGTTCTTCTCGAACAGCGTCACCTCGTGGCCGACGCGCGCAAGCTGCTGCGCAGCCGCCATGCCGGCCGGGCCGGAGCCGACCACCGCGACCTTCTTGCCGGTCTTGTGCCTGGCCGGCCGGGCCTCGACCCAGCCCTCGTCCCAGGCGCGGTCGACGATCGCGTGCTCGATCGACTTGATGCCCACCGGATCGTCGTTGACGTTGAGCACGCAGGCCGCCTCGCAGGGCGCCGGGCAGATGCGGCCGGTGAATTCGGGGAAGTTGTTGGTCGAATCGAGCACCACGAAGGCGCTTTGCCAGTCGGCGCGATAGACCAGGTCGTTGAAGTCCGGAATGATGTTGTTGACCGGGCAGCCGCTGTTGCAGAACGGCGTGCCGCAGTCCATGCAACGCGCGCCCTGCACCTTGGCCTGCGCCTCGTCCAGGGCGACGATGAATTCCTTGTGGTGCCTGACCCGCTCGGCGACGGGCTTGTAGCCCTCCTCGATCCGCCCGTGCTCCATGAAGCCGGTGATTTTTCCCATCGTGCTTTCCTCTTTGATTCGTTGTTGTCGCTCGTCAGACCGCCGCCACCGACCTGGGCGTTGCATGCGGCTCCATGCCCGCATGCGCGTTGTTGCCGCTGCTGGTGAGCTCGACCTCGCGGTCGTGGATCTCGGCCAGGGCGCGCTTGTATTCATTCGGGAAGACCTTGACGAACTGGGTGCGTGATACGGCCCAGTTGTCCAGCAGTTCGCGCGCCCGCTTGCTGCCGGTCCAGCGGTGATGGTCTTCGAGCAATTTCTTGAGCTGCGCCTCGTCGGTCTCGCCGTCATGCCAGACCTTGCGATGCACGCTGGCCGTCTGCTCGGCCGAGGTCAGCACCTTGTCGAGCGAGACCATCGAGAGATTGCAGCGCGAGGCGAACTGGCCGTCCTCGTCATAGACGAAGGCCACGCCGCCGCTCATGCCGGCGGCGAAGTTGCGCCCGGTCTTGCCGAGCACGGCCACGGTGCCGCCCGTCATGTATTCACAGCCATGGTCGCCGGTGCCTTCGACCACCGCGGTCGCGCCCGACAGCCGCACCGCGAAGCGCTCGCCGGCCACGCCGCACAGGTAGGCCTCGCCGGTGGTCGCGCCATAGAGCGCGGTGTTGCCGACGATGGTGTTGCGCACCGCCTCGCCGCGGAAGTCCAGGCTCGGGCGCACCACCACGCGACCGCCGGAAAGGCCCTTGCCGGTGTAGTCGTTGGCGTCGCCGATCAGGTAGAGCGTGATGCCGCGCGCCAGGAAAGCGCCGAACGATTGCCCGCCGGTGCCCTCGAGCTGGATGCGGATCGAATCGTCCGGCAGGCCCTGCGGGTGGACCTTGGTCAGGGCCCCGGACAGCATCGCGCCCACCGACCGGTTGACATTGCGCGCCACCTCGATGAACTGCACCTTCTCGCCCTTGTCGATCGCCGGGCGGGACTTCTCGATCAGCTTCACGTCCAGGCTCTTCGCCAAGCCGTGGTCCTGGTCCTCGACATGATGGCGCGCCACCTCGGCCGGCACGTTGGGCAGCGCGAACAGGCGGCTGAAATCGAGACCGCGCGCCTTCCAGTGCTCGATGCCGGTCTTGGTGTCGAGCAGGTCGGCCCGGCCGATCAGGTCGTCGAACTTGCGGATGCCCAGCTGCGCCATGATCTGGCGCACTTCCTCGGCCACGAAGAAGAAGAAATTCACCACGTGCTCGGGCTTGCCGGTGAATTTCTTGCGCAGCACCGGATCCTGTGTGGCGACGCCGACCGGGCAGGTGTTCAGGTGGCACTTGCGCATCATGATGCAGCCCTCGACCACCAGCGGCGCGGTGGCGAAGCCGAACTCGTCGGCGCCGAGCAGCGCGCCGATGGCGACGTCGCGGCCGGTCTTCATCTGGCCGTCGGCCTGCACCCGGATGCGCCCGCGCAGGCGATTCAGCACCAGCGTCTGCTGGGTCTCGGCCAGGCCGATTTCCCACGGGCTGCCGGCGTGCTTGATCGACGACCAGGGCGAAGCGCCGGTGCCGCCATCATGGCCGGCGATCACCACATGGTCGCTCTTGCACTTGGCAACGCCGGCGGCGATGGTGCCGACGCCCACTTCGCTGACCAGCTTGACGCTGACGCTGGCATGCGGCGCGACATTCTTCAGGTCGTGGATCAGTTGCGCCAGGTCCTCGATCGAGTAGATGTCGTGGTGCGGCGGCGGCGAGATCAGGCCCACGCCCGGCACCGAATAGCGCAGCGCGCCGATGTAGTCGGAGACCTTGCCGCCCGGCAGCTGGCCGCCCTCGCCGGGCTTGGCGCCCTGCGCCATCTTGATCTGCAGCTGGTCGGCCGAGGCCAGGTATTCCGCCGTGACGCCGAAGCGGCCCGATGCCACCTGCTTGATCTTCGAGCGCAGCGAATCCCCGTCCTGGAGCGGCAGGTCGATCTCGACGTTGGCTTCGCCGATCACGCTCTTGAGCGTGTCGCCGACCTTGATCGGGATGCCCTTGAGCTCGTTGCGGTAGCGGTTCGGGTCCTCGCCGCCCTCGCCCGTGTTGCTCTTGCCGCCGATGCGGTTCATCGCCACGGCCAGCGTGGAGTGGGCCTCGGTGCTGATCGAGCCCAGCGACATCGCACCGGTGGCGAAACGCTTGACGATCTCGGCCGCCGGCTCGACCTCGTCCACGGAAATGGCCTTGGCCGGATCGATCCTGAACTCGAACAGCCCGCGCAGCGTGAGATGGCGGCGGTTCTGGTCGTTGATCAGCTGGGCGTATTCCTTGTAGGTGCTGAAGTTGTTGGCGCGGGTGCTGTGCTGCAGCTTGGCGATGGCGTCCGGCGTCCACATATGCTCTTCGCCGCGCGTGCGCCAGGCGTATTCGCCGCCGGCGTCCAGCATGTGGGCCAGCACCGGGTCGTCGCTGAAGGCCGCCTTGTGCATGCGGATGGCTTCCTGCGCGATCTCGAACACGCCGATGCCCTGCACGCGGCTGGCCGTGCCGGTGAAGTACTTGTCGACCGTCTTGGTATTCAAGCCGATGGCTTCGAAGAGCTGGGCGCCGCAGTAGCTCATGTAGGTGCTGACACCCATCTTCGACATGATCTTCGACAGACCCTTGCCGACCGCCTTGACGTAGTTGTAGATCGCCTTGTC
>DASXKG010000696.1:0-3252 GCA_036496965.1 Variovorax sp. | reverse complement strand
GCCAGGTTCATCGGCCGGATCCCGGCGGCCGTCGCGGCCAGCGTGCGCAAGGGACGCAGTCCGCGCCGAAGCACCAGGAATGCCAGCCCGGTCGACGCCAGCATCGACACGAAGTCGCCGATGAGCACGCGCTCCCGGTTGGCGGCGATCATCATCGCTTCGTTGACCAGCGGATGGCCGGCGACCACCTCCACCATGTCGCCGTCGCGACCGGACCGGGCACGCGCCGCGACCCAGTGCATGGGCACGCCTGTGGCCAGCGTGAGGCGCAGCACGTCGCTGGTGTTCAGCGGCCGATCGGCCGGCATGGCGGCCAGCGCATCGGGGACCGGCAGCCGGGCCGGGTTGACGTTGATGAACGGCGCTTCGCCGGGCCGGCGCAGCAGCAGCACGTCGTTCTCCGCACCGAGCATGGTCTCGAACAGCACCGGCCGCTCGCGCAGGTCGGCGATGGTCTGCACGTTGCCCACCAGCCGGCGGAAATGCTCGACCCGGCCGATGAGCTGGATGTCGACATGCTCGGTGATCGCGGCCCGCGCGGTGTAGAAGAAGTAGGCGCCGAGCACGCCGGTGACGGCGCAGGAGATGAGTCCGAGCAGCAGCGTGGCGCGCACGGCGAGCGAGCGCGGCATCCAGCGCAGGCTCATGAGGCAACCTCCGTGCTTCGCACTGCGGTGCGAGCCCCCTTCGGAGCGGCCGGGCGGGGGCTCATTGGATAGCCTTCGCGCAGCAGCGCTTCGGTATTCGCCTTCGGAACGGCCGGGCGGCTCATGGCGCTTCCCCGAAGCTGTAGCCGATGCTGCGCACCGTGTGGATCAGCTTGCGTTCGAACGGCAGGTCGACCTTGCCCCGCAGGCGCTTGACCGCGACGTCGACCACGTTGGTGTCGCTGTCGAAATTCATGTCCCACACCTCGGAGGCGACCAGCGTGCGCGAGAGCGCTTCGCCCTGGCGCTTGATGAGCAGATGCAGCAGCAGGAATTCCTTGTTGGTCAGCGCGATCTCGTGCCCTTCGCGGGTGACCCGGCGGCGCAGCACGTCCAGCTTGAGGTCGGCGTATTCGTACAGCTCCGCCTCGCGCACCACCCCGCGGCGCAGCAGCGTGCGAATGCGCAGCACCAGCTCGACGAAGGAGAAGGGCTTGACCAGGTAGTCGTCCGCGCCGAGCTGCAGGCCGCGGATGCGGTCGTTGAGGTGATCGCGCGCCGTCAGGAAGAGCACCGGGAGGTCGCGCTTGTCGCGCAGCGCCTGCATGATCTGCCAGCCATCGACGCCGGGCAGCATCACGTCGAGCACCACCAGCTCGTAGTGCTCGTGCAGGGCCAGGTGCAGACCGTCGGTGCCGGTGCGGGCGAGGTCGACCGCATAGCCGCTCTCTTTCAGGCCCTTCTTGATGTAGTCGCCGGTCTTCGGGTCGTCTTCGATGACGAGGATGCTCATGGAAGGGATTTTCCCGCGCGCGGAGCGCCGGATGATGACGTTTTTGTCATCCGAAGGTCATGAGGGTGAGCGGGCCGGCCCTCTAGAGTGATGCCCATCGCAACCCTTTGGTGACCTGACCCATGACCATCGCAACCACCTTCAAGGTCCTGCGCGCCCTGGCGGCGCCGGTCATGCTGGCCTGCAGCCTTGCCGGCAGCCTGGCATCGGCCCAGACGCCGCCGGTCGGCGTGCGCGGCGCGATCAGCGCGGTCGCCGACGATTCGATCACGGTTCACACCACGCGCGGCGAGGACCTGAAGATCATGATGACGCCGCAGACCCAGGTGCGGGCGGTCACGCTGGCCAGCATCGGCGACATCAAGCCCGGCAGCTACATTGGCACCGCGGCCACCCCGCAGCCCGATGGCTCGCTCAAGGCGCTCGAGGTGCATGTGTTCCCGCCCGCCATGGCCGGCACCGGCGACGGCCACCGCGCCTGGGACCTGAAGCCCAACAGCACCATGACCAACGGCACGGTGGGTGACCTGGTGGCGTCCAACGGCCGCACCCTGACGCTGAAGTACAAGGGTGGCGAGAAGAAGGTCGTCGTGCCCGACGACGTGCCGATCGTCAACCTGGAGCCCGGCGATCGCTCGCTGCTGATGGTCGGGACCAAGGTGGTGCTGTTCGCCACCAAGGCTGCGGATCAGACGCTGTCGGCGGGCTTCATCTCCGCCGGCAAGAATGGCGTGACGCCGCCGATGTGATGCGCCCGGTGACCCATCCGCTCGCGGTCCGCGCCGCCCACTGGATCAATGCCTTCGCGATGGCCTGCATGCTCATGAGCGGCTGGGCCATCTACAACGCATCGCCGCTGTTCGGCTTCAGCTTTCCTGCCTGGGCCACCGTCGGCGGCTGGCTCGGCGGCGCCATCGCCTGGCATTTCGCGGCGATGTGGCTGCTGGCCGCCAACGGATTGGCCTACCTGGCCTATGGACTGGCAAGCGGGCATTTCCGCCGGCACTTCCTGCCCGTGACGGCGCGTGCGGTGCTGCATGACGCCAGGCTGGCAGCCGGTCTGAAGCTGCCCCACACGCCCGGCTCGTACAACGCGGTGCAGCGCCTGTCCTATCTAGTCGTGCTCGCGCTGGGCGCGCTGGCGGTGGCTTCCGGCCTCTCGATCTGGAAGCCGGTGCAGTTCGAAGGGCTGGTCGACTTCTTCGGCGGCTACGACTTTGCACGCCGGGTCCATTTTGCGGCGATGGCCGCAATCGCCGGGTTCATCGTCGTGCACCTGGTGCTGGTGGTGCTGGTGCCGCGTACCTTGTGGCCGATGATCAGCGGGCGCGAGTTGCCGGCGCGGCCGCGGGCATGAGCCCGCGCAAACCCGGGGACCGGCCGCAGCTGGCCGATCACCGCACCCAGATCGCGCGGCTGGAACGGCGATTGCTGCTGCGCTCGTCGCTGTCGCTGGGTGCTCTGGCCATGCTGTCGGGTTGCAACCTGCAGGACGGCGACGCGGTCGACAAGGTGCTGTGGGCCATGTCGCGCTGGAACGACCGGGTGCAGGCGCGGCTGTTTTCCGCCACCAAGCTGGCGCCGACCTACGCCGCGGCGCAGATCACGAAGCCCTTTCCGTTCAACGCCTTCTATGCCGAGTTCGATGCGCCGGAGATCGATGGCTCGACCTGGCGGCTCGAAGTCTCGGGCCTGGTGCGCGACAAGAGCGCATGGACGCTGCCGCAGCTGCGCGCGCTGCCGCAGGCGGGGCAGATCACGCGCCACGTCTGCATCGAGGGCTGGAGCGCGATCGGCGACTGGCGTGGCGTG
>DASXKG010000695.1:0-2187 GCA_036496965.1 Variovorax sp. | reverse complement strand
GCTGGACAAGGCCGACTGTCCGGGCGAAGAGGCCTCGCTCCAGCAGGACATCGCGCTGGCGCGCTCGCGCGGGCAGATGCTGCGCCGGCGCCAGTTGATGGAGACGCTCAACAAGGTACAGGAACAGTGCGCGGCGCTGGTTCCGGTGAAAGACCAGGCCAGCCGCATCAGGCGGCAGGAGCAGGAGGTCGCGCAACTGCGGCTCGAACTCGAACGGGCCGAGGCCTATCTGAACAAGCTGAAGGCCGAAGGCCGCTGAGCACTTCCATCAGACCGGCAACGCGATCAGGTCGTGCCCTTCTGAAGCGACGACGCGTGCGCGCGTGAACTCACCCACCTTGAGCGTCTTGCTGATCTTCTCCGGCGGCAGCAGGCGCACGACGCCGTCGATCTCCGGCGCATCGGCATAGCTGCGCCCGACACCCCCCTTGCGCCCGAGTCCGGGCGCTGAATCCACCAGCACCTGCATCGTGGCGCCGATGCGCCGTTCGAGCTTGGTGATCGAGACGGCTTCGGCCACCTCCATGAAGCGCGCCCGCCGCGCCTCGCGTTCCGCCTCGGGCAGCATGCCCGGGATGTCGTTGGCGGCCGCACCCTGAACCGGGCTGTAGGCGAAGCATCCGGCGCGATCGATCTCGGCCTCGCGGATGAAGGCCAGCAAGTGCTCGAACTCCGCCTCGGTCTCGCCCGGAAAACCAGCGATGAATGTGCTGCGGATGACCAACTCGGGGCACACCTCGCGCCAGCGAGCCATGCGTTCCAGGTTGCGCTCCCCGCTGGCCGGGCGCTTCATGCGGCGCAGCACGTCGGGGTGGCTGTGCTGCAGCGGCACGTCGAGATACGGCAGCACCTGGCCGCTGGCCATCAGCGGCACCACCTCGTCGACGCTGGGATAGGGGTAGACGTAGTGCAGGCGCACCCAGGCGCCATAAGGCTCGGCAATTTCGCCCAGCGTGCGCACCAGTTCGAGCATGCGCGTCTTGACCGGCTTGCCGTCCCAGAAGCCGGTGCGGTACTTGAGGTCGACGCCATAGGCCGAGGTGTCCTGGCTGATCACCAGCAGTTCCCTCACGCCGCCCTCGAACAAGGCCTTGGCCTCGGAGAGCACGTCGCCGACCGGCCGCGACACCAGGTCGCCGCGCATCGACGGAATGATGCAGAAGGTGCAGCGGTGGTTGCAGCCCTCGCTGATCTTCAGGTAGGCATAGTGGCGCGGGGTCAGCTTCAGGCCGGCGATGCCGAAGGCCTGTGGCACCAGGTCGATGAAGGGGTCGTGCGGCTTGGGCAGGTTGGCGTGGACCGCATCCATGACTTCCTGGGTCGCATGCGGACCGGTGACCGCCAGCACGCTCGGATGCATCTGTCGCACCAGGTTGCCGCCGGCTTCGCCGGTTTTCGCGCCCAGGCAGCCGGTGACGATGACGCGGCCGTTCTCGGCCAGCGCCTCGCCGATGGTGTCCAGGCTCTCCTTGACCGCATCGTCGATGAAGCCGCAGGTGTTGACGATCACCAGGTCGGCACCCTCGAAGGTCTTGGAGGTCTGGTAGCCCTCGGCGCTCAACTGGGTCAGGATCAGCTCGGAATCGGTCAGGGCCTTGGGGCAGCCCAGGCTCACGAAGCCTACTTTCGGCGGCGCAGGCGCGGCAATTCGTTCAGGGGTGATAACTTCGCTCATAGGCCGCTATTGTCCCCGCGAATCCGCCGCCGGCGCGCTCATGCGGCGATCGACTCCGACTCGCGGATCAGCACCTCAGCCGGAATGTGCAGACCGTCGCTCAACCTGCGGATCATGCTGAGCGATAGCGTGCGCTTGCGAGCCAGCACTTCGTACACGCGATGGAGCGGGCCAATGTACGGCACGAGGTCTTTCACGCTCATGCCGGATTGATCCATGCGGAACTTGATCGCCTCGATGGGGTCCGGCGGGTCGATGGGGTAGTGCTTGGCTTCATAGGCTTGCACAAGGGTGCCCAGCACGTCGAGACGCTCACCCTCGGGAGATTCAGGTGCCGAGTCGAGGTCGATCAGCGCCGACACCTGCTGCAGCGCGGCAAGGTAGTCGGCTTCGGTACGAATGGCCTTGATTTCCATGGTCAGGCTCCTTTGAACTGGTCAACGGTGGCGGCGTCAACCTTGTCGTATTCGGCGTGGGTGCCGATGAACTTCACGTAGACATATTGCATCTTG
>DASXKG010000694.1:0-5364 GCA_036496965.1 Variovorax sp. | reverse complement strand
TCGAGCGCCTTGTAGCGATCCAGCGCCCGCGGATCGCTGCCGACCGCCGCGATCGCCTCGCTCTGCCGGGCCTTGAGCAGGTCGTCCAGCATGTAGTCGAGGACGTTGCGCAGTTCGTGCGCGGCGTCGGCCGCCTGCTCGCCCTCGGCATCGCCGATCGGGCCGCCATCGGGCCCGGTCATGACCCGCATGGCCAGCGCCTCGAACGAAAGGCCGCGCAGGCCTTCGCGCAGCGCCGCCCAGGGCTGCGTCCCGTGCTCGTGGGCCTGGCTGTCGAGCCAGGAAAACAGCTGGCCGTGCTCGCCGGTCAAGCCGCAGAGCAAGCCATGCAGCTCCTGCGACAGCGGCTCCCATTGGGCGGCGTTGGACAGCAGCAGCCGGACCGCCACGTCGGCCCGGCTGGTGGGCAGGCTGCGGCCGCCCGGCGGTGGACGCGGCGCGCGCGGGCGGCCGGCCCGGGCGTTGTTCCAGCGTGCGGCGCCGCGCGGCGCTTCCTCGAACCAGGGGGGGCCGTCCTCGCGGTCGCTCTCGGCGCTCGCGCGCGCTTGCGGCGCACGGGCCGCGGGTGCCGTCCAGAGTTCGGCCAGCTCCTGGCTGCCGAGTTGCACCAGTCCGGCCAATTCGCCCAGCAACTGGCGCTTGAGGGCGCCCTCGGGCAGCGCGCTCCACAGCGGCCGCGCGTTGCTCGCCAGGTGGGCCCGGCCCTCGGCGCTGGCCAGGTCGCAGCCTTCGCGCGCGGCCTCGACCATGAAGCGGCTGAGCGGCGTGGCCTCGTTGACGAAGCGGGCGAAGGCCTCGGCGCCGAATTCGCGGATGAAGCTGTCCGGGTCGTGCTCCGCCGGCAGGAACAGGAACTTGATGCTGCGCACGTCGCTGGCGTAGGGCAGGGCGCCGTCGAGCGCCTTGCGCGCGGCGCGCCGCCCGGCGGCGTCGCCGTCGAAACTGAAGACCACCGAGTCGGTGAAGCGGAACAGCTTTTGCACATGCTCGGTGGTGCAGGCGGTGCCCAGCGTGGCGACGGCATTCGGAAAACCGAGCTGCGCCAGCGCCACCACGTCCATGTAGCCCTCGGTGACCAGCGCGTAGCCGCGCTCGCGAAAGGCCGCCCGGGCTTCGTAGAGGCCGTAGAGCTCGCGCCCCTTGCTGAACACCGGGGTCTCGGGTGAATTCAGGTATTTGGGCTTCTCGTCGCCCAGCACCCGGCCGCCGAAGCCGATGCACTCGCCCTTGACGTTGCGGATCGGGAACATGACGCGGTCGCGGAAGCGGTCGTAGCGCTTGCCTTCTCCGTTCTCGCCGGCTTCGGCCGCGATCACCAGCCCGCTCTCGGCCAGCAGCGGGTCGTCGTAGTCGGGGAACACGCTCGCCAGGGAGCGCCAGCCGGCCGGCGCATAGCCGATGCCGAACTGGCGCGCGATCTCGCCCGTGACGCCGCGCCCCTTGAGATAGTCGACCGCGCCGGGCGATTGGCGCAGCTGCTTGCGATAGGCCTCCCCGGCCTTCTCCAGCACCTCCGACAGCGTGGCCTGCTTCTGCCGCTGGCCGGCCGCCCGGGCGCGTTCCTCGGGCGAGGCGTCGTCCTCCGGCACCTGCAGGCCGTACTGGCCGGCCAGGTCGTGCACCGCCTCGACGAAGCCCATGCCCGCGTGCTCCATCAGGAAACCGATCGCATTGCCGTGCGCACCGCAGCCGAAGCAGTGATAGAACTGTTTGGTCGGGCTGACCGAGAAGGAGGGGGATTTCTCGCCGTGAAACGGACACAGGCCCATGAAATTGGCGCCGGCCTTCTTCAGCTGCACATAGCGCCCGACGATCTCCACCACGTCCGCGCGGGCGATCAGTTCCTGAATGAAAGTAGCGGGGATGGTCATGGAGGCTGTGTCAAATGATACGCAAGCTGCCGCCCGGTCATCGGCTGGCGGCATACTGGATGACGGAATTCCAGCCATGATCCGCCGCAGCTTCGAACACGTCGCCCCCATCCTTCGCCATCCGCTGGCGTTCACCTGGGAAGCGCTCAAGAGCTTCAGGGCCAACCAGGGGCTCCTGCTGGCGGGTGCGGTGGCCTACTATGCGCTGCTGTCGATCGTGCCGCTCTTGATCGTCAGCGTCATCGCGCTGTCGCATTTCATCGAGACCGCGGCGCTGCTGAATGCGGTCGGGCGCTACCTGGCCTTCCTGCTGCCCGGGCAGTCGCAGGCGATCGTGACCGAGCTGTCGAACTTCCTGACCCACGCCGACGTGCTCGGGCCGGTGCTGCTGGTGACGATGATCTTCTTCAGCTCGCTGGCCTTCACGGTCCTGGAAAGCGCGATGGCGGTGATCTTCCATCACCGCAAGGCCGACCATTCGCGCCACATCCTGGTCTCCTTCGTGATGCCCTACCTGTACATCTTCTGCCTGTGCATCGGGCTGCTGCTGGTGACACTGGTGTCGGGCGCGTTGCAGCTGATCGGGGAGGAGCGCGTCGGCCTGTTCGGCCGCAGCTGGTCGCTGTCGGGCGTCTCGGGGCTGCTGCTGTACCTGCTGGGGCTGGCCGGGGAGATCTTCATGCTGACCTCGCTCTACCTGGTGATGCCGGTGGGCCGGCTGCGCCTGCGCCACGCGCTGCTCGGCGGCGTGACCGCGGCGCTGCTGTGGGAGATCACGCGCCGGGTGCTGGTGTTCTATTTCGCAACCCTGTCGCAGGTCAATGTGGTGTATGGCTCGCTGACCACCGCCATCGTGGTGCTGCTGAGCCTGGAGATCGCCGCAACCCTGGTGCTGTTCGGCGCCCAGGTGATCGCCCAGTACGAGCAATTGGACCGGACCGGCAGTTTTGCTGCGGCGCGCAACTCTGGCTAGCGGGGGCCCATCCGGATCGCGCCGTCCAGGCGGATCACCTCACCGTTGAGCATGTCGTTCTCGATGATGTGGCGGGCCAGCTTGGCATAGTCCTCGGGCGTGCCCAGCCGCGAGGGGAAGGGCACGCTGGCGGCCAGCGCATCCTGCACTTCCTTCGGCATGCCGAACAGCATCGGCGTGCCGAAGATGCCGGGCGCGATCGTCATGTTGCGGATGCCGCTGCGCGCCAGGTCGCGCGCGATCGGCAGCGTCATGCCCACCACCCCGCCCTTGGAAGCGCTGTAGGCCGCCTGTCCGATCTGGCCGTCGTAGGCCGCCACCGAGGCGGTCGAGATCAGCACACCGCGCTCGCCGGTGGCTTCGGGCTCGTTCTTGGCCATGGCGTCGGCCGCCAGCCGGATCATGTTGAAACTGCCGATCAGATTCACCGTCACGGTCTTGCTGAACAGCGCCAGCGCGTGCGGGCCGTTCTTGCCGACGGTCTTCTCGGCCGGCGCGATCCCGGCGCAATTGACCAGCCCGACCAGTTTGCCCAGTTTCAGGGCCGCGGCCACCGCGGCCTGGCCATCGGCCTCCTGCGAGACATCGCATTTGACGAAGACGCCGCCGATCTCGCGCGCGACGATCTCGCCCTTGTCCGCCTGCATGTCGGCCACCACCACCTTGCCGCCCTCGGCCGCCAGCATGCGCGCGGTGCCTTCGCCCAGGCCCGAGGCGCCGCCCGTGACGATGAAAACCCTGCCTTCGATCTGCATGTGGAATCTCCTGGAATGTGCCGGTCATTATGGCCAGCGGAGGCGGCGCAAAAAAAAGCCCCGTCCGGAGACGGGGCCTGGAATTGGGTCCGTGGGACCCAAGGAGACAATCGCACCCGCTCGAAGCGGGCTTTGATTCGGATCTCAGCGCTTGCGCGTGGCGGTCTGGGCGGTGCTCTTGGCGGCGTTCACGGCTGTCGTTTGCACGGCCTGGAAGTTGGCTTCGGCGACGTCGGTCGCTTGCTTGACGGCCTTTTGCACCGATTCGAAAGCGTTGTTGGCGGCAGCCACGGCGCTCTTCATGACGGCAACGGCGGTTTCCGAGCCGGCCGGGGCGTTCTTGGCGGCGCTGTCGACCAGGCCGACGAAGGCTTGCTGGGCTTCAGCGGCCTTGACTTCGAAAGCCTTGGTGAATTCGGCGCTGGTGCCTTGGGCGATGTCGTACAGGTGACGGCTGTAGGCAGCGGTCTTCTCGGCCAGGGGCTGGAACAGGCTGGCTTGCAGGGACATCAGCTCTTGCGCGTCCTTGACGCTCAGCAGGGCTTGCGAGGTGCCGGCGGCTTCGGTCAGGGCGGCCTTGGAAGCGGTCACGTTCAGCTCGACGAGCTTTTCGACGCCTTCGAAAGCCTTGGTCGTCAGACCGAACAGGGTTTCGATGTTGGCTTTTTGCGATGCGATGATCTGGTCAGCGGTGAGGGCCATTTGAATGCTCCGGTAGATTGAAAGAAAGGTGGATTCGACAGTGAGCTGCCCTGCGCTTCATGTTGCGGTGCAGCATGGCCTCAAGTATATGCAGCCCAGCGTTCGCCACAAGGGGGTTTTGTTGCTCTGCAGCAATTTAGAGGCCGCTTTCTAAACCCCGGGCGGCGGGACAATCGGGCCGATGCGCGCCTTCAATTCGGGCCAGTTCGTGCTGCCGCTGCCGCTCGGCCATCGCTTCCCGATGGGCCGCTATGCGCTGCTGCGCGAGCAGCTCGAGCGCCATCTGCCCGAAGTCCGGATGCAGGAGGCGCCGCGCGCCAGCGACGGCGAACTGGCCCTGGCCCATGCGCCGAGCTGGATCGCGGCCATCAGCGAGGGCAGTGTCAGCGCGCAGGCCATGCGCGAAATCGGCTTTCCGTGGAGTGAGGCGATGGTCGAGCGCTCGCGCCGCTCGACCGGCGCGACCATCGCCGCCTGCCGCAGCGCCCTGGTCGAGGGCGTCGCCGGCAACATGGCCGGCGGCACCCACCACGCCAGCAGCGACAGGGGCGGCGGGTTCTGCGTTTTCAACGATGCTGCCGTGGCCGCCCGGCTGATCCAGGCCGAGCAGGGACGGCGCGGCCAGCTTGCGCTGCGGGTGGCGGTGATCGACCTGGATGTGCACCAGGGCAACGGCACCGCCAGCATCTTCCGCCACGACCCCAGCGTCTTCACGCTGTCGATGCATGGACAGAAGAACTTTCCCTTTCGCAAGGAAGCCAGCGATCTCGATGTCGAACTGCCCGATGGCTGTGGCGACGCGGACTACCTGGCGGCCCTGGAGCAGGCGCTCGATGAACTGGAGCAGCGCTTCACGCCGGGCCTGCTGATCTATCTGGCCGGCGCCGACCCGTTCGAGCGGGACCGCCTCGGCCGCCTCAAGCTGAGCTTCGATGGCCTGGAGGCACGCGACCGGCGCGTGTTCGACTTCGCCTGGCAGCGCCGCATTCCGCTGGCCTTCGCCATGGCGGGCGGCTATGCGAGCGACATCGCGGAGACGGTCCAGGTGCAACTCGGCACCTTC
>DASXKG010000693.1:0-4402 GCA_036496965.1 Variovorax sp. | reverse complement strand
GGGCCGCTCTGCTCGGTGCCCCCGATGGGGATGATGATGGTGGTCTTGCCGGCCTGGACCTGGTCGCGCACTTCGGTCCAGGTCAGGTCTTCGAGCAGCACCGTCCTGGGCGTCTGCGCCGCGGCGGCCTGGGTGAGGACGAGCAGAAGGATGAAGGCAAGTCGTTGCAGCATGGCGTGCGAAGAAAAAACGGATCTTGCGGTCGATTGTGCCCTCTGCACGCACGCGACCCGGCCCGGCCGGGTTCAGGGCAGCGCAGGCTGCGGCATGTCCTTGATGTGCAGGTCGCTTTGCGGAAACGGAATCTCGATGCCGCCCTCGCGCAGCGTGCGTTCGATGGCGCAGTTGATCGCATGCTGCGCCGGCATCCGGTCGTCGATCGAATCCACGTAGGTGATCACGTCGAACGTGAGTGAACTGTCGCCGAAACCCATGAAGAGCACCTGGGGCGGGGGTTTCGGCACCACCAGCGGCTCGTTGCGCAGCGCCTCGAGCAGCAGCCGCTGCACCCGCTCGACATCGCTGCCGTAGGCCACGCCGACCTTGAGGATCAGCCGCGTGGTCTGGTTCGACAGCGTCCAGTTGATCACGTCGCGGGTGATGAAGGCCTTGTTCGGGATGATCACTTCCTTGTTGTCGAAGTCGATCACCGCGGTCGCCCGCGCGCGGATGCGCGAGACCCGCCCGGTGACGTTGTCCACGGTGACCACGTCGCCGATGCGCACCGGCCGCTCGGCCAGGATGATCAGGCCCGAGACGAAGTTGGCCACGATTTCCTGCAGGCCGAAGCCCAGCCCGACGCCGAGCGCCGCCACCAGCCAGTGCACGTCGGCCCAGCTGATGCCGAGGATGCCGCAGGCCATCGTCAGGCCCACTGCAACGAGCACATAGCGGCTGGCGATCTTGATGGCGTAGGTGGCGTCCGCGCGGACCTCCAACCGCTGCAGCAGCATGATGTCCAGCAGCGCGCCGATGTGGCGGATCAGCACCGCCGTGATGGCCACCACCAGCATCGACAGGAAGAGGCGTCCGACCGTCAGCGGCAGCGTGACGTCCTTGCCGTCGACGTTGCCCTCGTAGGTCCAGAGCGCATGGTCTGCGATCGCCGACAGCGCCGGCAGCGAACCGCGCCAGATGCTCCACAGGCCGACCAGGAGCAGCATGCTGATGAACAGGTCGAGCAGCGAGCGCGTCTGCTCGCCGAGGGCGGCGACGTCGACCGCGGGCGCGCGCGGGGGTGCTTCGGCGCGAGCCGCTGCGCCGGCCTCTGCCAGCGCGCCCTCCGCGCTCTGGATGCGTTGCAGGTTGGCGCGCTGCTGGCGAATCCACAGCGCCATGAAGCCATAGAGGATCACGGCCCCGATCACCAGGAAGAAGGTCCAGGCCAGCCGTCCGAAGAAATAGTCCGCGGCGATGAAATAGCCCGCCCCGGCCAGCACCGCGACCCCCACCGGCACGGCGAGCATGAGGGAGAACCACGCCTGGTGCCAGCGCACCACGCGGCTGGCGGGCCGGCGCAGCGCGAGCGACTGCATCAGCGGCCCTTGCCGACGCAGCAGTTGCGCGGTGAAGGCGGCCAGCGCGACCATCGCCACCACGCCGACCAGGCGTCCCAGGCTTTCGCGGCTGGCGATCGATGCGTGGTCGAAGCTGTTCAGGGTCACGACGAAGATCAGCGGCACGAACAGCAGGCTGAAGCCGGCGATGGCGTGCGCGACCCGGCTGCAGGTGGCTTCGTCCCAGTCGAAATGAGCGCTGGCGACACTTCGGCGGTCGAGCAGCCAGCGGCACATCGCCAGGCCCCAGAGCAGCTTGCCGGCCGCGGCCAGCGACTCGCCCAGCGCCTGCGGAAACGGGGAGAGTTCGGGCGCCGCGCGCAGGAAGGCAGCCCCGGTCCAGAGCAGCAGCGGCACGGGCAGCGCCAGCGCCGCGCAGACAGCGAAAGCCTGCAGCGCATGCCACACGCGGCGCGCATCGTCGGTACGTGCCTGCGCGCCCAGGCGGCCCAGCAAGGCGACCATCCGCCTGCGCCCGGCCAGCAGCGCGCAGGCGACGAGCGCCGCCAGCGCGGGGCCGATCGGGCTGCGCAGCACCCCGTCGGCCAGCATCCGTCCCGCGTCGCGCCAGTTGCCGGGCGAGAAGGCCCAGGCGAACGAGCCGGCCAGCTCGTTGCCGAAGTCGGCGGTCGGCGGCACCGGCACCCAGAAAAGCAGTCGCGTGAGTTCTTTCACCGCCTCGTCACGCTCGCGCTCGAAGTCGAGCAGCGCCTGGTTGTTCTTCTCGAGGGTCTCGACGAGCGCCTGCTGCGCATCGTGGTCGCGACGCAGCAATTGCGTCTGCTGCCCAAGCAGCTGCAGCACCCGGGCCTGCGTGTCTGCACTCTGCGCGAGCGCAATGGGCGGCTGCTGCGCCGCCACCCGAGCCGCCGCGGCGGCGGCCAGGTCGCTCAGCGCGGCCAGCGAGCGACCTGAGCGCAGCTGGGCATCGCTGGCCGCTTCGAGGTCCAGGTCATGCTGCGCCCGCACGCCTGCCAGGGCTTCGGTCGTGGGCAGGTCGTGCAACTGGTCGACCACGATGCGCACGAATTCGCGCCCCGGCAACGGCAGCTTGGCGCGCCGATCGATGCGCTGCATGCTGGCTGCCAGGTCGGCCTGCAGCCGCAGCATGCGGGCCAGTTCGGAGTCGCCCCGCAGGGTCGCGGCCTCGGCCAGCGTGGCCTGCGTCTGCAGGCTGGCGTTTTCGGCTGCAATGGTGGCCAGGAGGTCCGGGGGCGCATCCGCGGCCCTGCCGCTCGGCGCCAGCGCGACAAGCACGGCCGAGGCGATGCCGAGGACCAAGGCTCGCCAGCGCCGGGCCGCGGCGCTGCGCGCCGTGCAAGCGGTGTTGGACAGCGCGGGGTCGGCGGTCAACGGGTGGCCGGCGTCGGGGTCTTGGCGGCCAGCCGGTCGTAGCCGCTCAGCTCCAGAAAGCCCTCTCCGGTGCTGCTGCCCGAGACCTTGACCGGCCCCTCCCAGTAGATGTTGGCGCTGGTCGTGCTCGAATCGAATTCGGCATCCGGGAAGAAAGGCTTGACCTGCAGCACGCCGGAGGGCAGCTTGATGGTCCATTCGACGACGTAGTCGACCCCGGTCTTCGGGCTGGTCCAGGTCTTGCCGGGTGTGATCTGGAGGGTGGCCGGATCGAGCGGCGTGGCCCCGGCGGCGTTGGCCCTCGTGCCGGCCGTCATCACCTGGTGGCCATCCGCATCGAAGAGGGCGTAGAGCATCAGGTCCGAACCATCCGTCAGATGCAGCGCGAACCAGTTCCAGCCCAGGCTCAGCACGTCGAAATCGCCCCACTGGTGATCGAACCATACCGTGCCGCTCACCGGCACGCGGGTGTCGTCCAGGCTGAACTCGCCCTGTGCCGCCATGCGTGGGCGCGAGTAGTAGTAGCTGATGCCGCTGTTGCCGAAGTCGAGCAGTCCTGGCGTGGCCGAGCCGGCGGCCCGGTGCAGCACGGGCGGCCCGGACTCCTTCAGGTCGAGCGCCAGGCTGAAGCCTTCGCCGGATGCGCGCAAGGTGTGGGCGCCTCCCACTGCGACCGCCTGCCAGTCGTCCTGCTGGAAATCGAAGCCGTCCGACATGCTTGCCGCCGGGGCACCCCCGGTGCGCGATTGGGCCGTGTAGCGCCGGCCGGTTTGCAGATCCGTCAGCGCCACGTGCATCACCGTCTGCTTCACCAGCCCGTTGGCCACGAAGACGGCCATGTGGAAGGCATAGCGGCCGCCCGTCTGGCCGTCGAGGATCCCGCTGTAGTACCACCACTCCATGGCCGAGAGGTGCGCCGCGTCGTCGGCCGGTAGGCTGAGCGGCGCCAGCGCGACCGTGCGCTCGACCGGCTTGCCGCTTGCCGCCAGCGGGCCGGCGCCGGGCGAGGCGCCCGGCGCGGTCGGCTCATTCCGGGCCTGCCAGGCGTAGAAGAAGCAGGCGCCGACCACTGCGAGCACGACCACCAGCGGCGTGATGTAGGTCCGCAGTCCCTTCTTGCGCCTGGATCTCGACCTCGATCGCGATCCGGTCCAGTTCGAACGGTAGGAGCGGGCGGGTCTCTTGCTTGTGTCGGGACGGTCGTCGGCATTCATCTGGGGCATCCGAGAGAGCCTGGACCGGCGCCGAGGTCTTTCAGTGCGCGCCGCTCAACCCGCCGCCGCCGCCAGCGCCGCGTTGAAGGTCGGGCTCGGGCGCATCGCGGCTGCGGTCTTGGCCAGGTCGGGCTTGTAGTAGCCGCCGATGTCGACCGGCTTGCCTTGCACCGCCTTCAGCTCGGCGACGATCTTCTGCTCGTTGTCGGCCAGGGACTTGGCCAGCGGCGCGAAATGCGCCTGCAGTTCCTTGTCCTCGGTCTGCGCCGCCAGGGCCTG
>DASXKG010000692.1:0-6550 GCA_036496965.1 Variovorax sp. | reverse complement strand
TCGGCGCGAACGATGGCGTGCTGTCGAACCTGGGTGTCAATGCCATCGCGCCCGGCGAGGTCGCCGTGACCATCGGCACCAGCGGCGCGATGCGCGCGGTGGTCGACCGGCCGCTGACCGATCCCTCGGGGCGCACCTTCTGCTATGCGCTGACCGAGCGGCACTGGGTGATCGGCGGCCCGGTGAACAACGGCGGCATCATCCTGCGCAGGGTGCGCGACGAGTTCGCCTCGGCGGAGTGCGAGACGGCCAAGCGGCTGGGCATCGATCCCTACGAGGTGCTGACGCGCATCGCGGAGCGCGTCTCCGCCGGCGCCGAAGGGCTGCTCTTCCATCCCTACCTGGCGGGCGAGCGCGCGCCGCTGTGGAACGCCAACCTGCGCGGCTCCTTCTTCGGCCTGGCGATGCACCACCGCAAGGAGCACATGATCCGCGCGGTGCTCGAGGGCGTGATCTTCAATCTCTACAGCATCCTGCCGGCGGTGGAGGCGCTCATCGGGCCCAGCCGCAGCATCAAGGCGACCGGCGGTTTCGCCCGCTCGGGGCTGTGGCGGCAGATGATGGCGGATGTGTTCGAGCGCGAGGTGGTGGTGCCCGAAAGCTTCGAGAGTTCGTGCCTGGGCGCCGCCGTGCTGGGGCTCTATGCGCTGGGGCGGGTGGACTCGCTCGACGTGGTGGCCGGCATGGTGGGCGCCACGCACCGCCACAGCCCGGTGCCGAAGGATGTCGCCCTGTACCGGCGGCTGCTGCCGATCTTCCTGGCGCTGCCGGGCCGGCTGGAAACGCAATATCGCGAGATTGCCGCGTTCCAGGTGCAGACCGCGTCGCCGCCCGCCACGCACACGGGTACCTGAATCGCCGGCCTGTCATGATCGTGCCATCGAAGACACCCGAAGGCCCAGGCATGGCAAGCGCAAGTCAGTCCGGCATGCCGGACTACCGGATCGGCGACGCGGCGGCGCGCAGCGGTGTCACCGCAGCCAACATCCGTTACTACGAGAAGGAGGGGCTCATCGAGCCCCAGGGCCGCGGCGACAACAGCTACCGCCTCTACAACGATTCCGATGTGCACAGGCTGCGCTTCATCCGCTTGTGCCGTGCGATGGACATGTCGCTGGACGAAGTCCGCACGCTGCTGGCGCTCGATCTGCGCAGCAAGGCCGACTGCGATGCGGCCTGCGTGGCGCTCGACCAGCACCTGGGCCACGTGCGCGAACGGCTGCGCGAGCTGCGCTCGCTCGAGAAGGACCTGATCGCGCTGCGCGACTGCTGCGACGGCACGGATGCGCAGTGCCACATCATCGAGACGCTGCATGCGCGGGCCGATCGCGAGTCGCCGGCCGCGCCGCCGCGTGCGCGCACCGCGCGCCACGTCTAGTCCAGGCGGGCGCCTAGTTTTTCGCCTTGGGCGGCAGCGGCACGCCGCGCTCGGCCATCAGGTCGCGCAGCACGGCCGGATCGTCGGTGATGATGCCGTCCACGCCCCAATCCATGAGGCGCGTCATGTCCGCGCGGCGGTTCACGGTCCACGGCAGCACGCTGAACCCGAGGCCATGGGCTTCCTTCACCAGCTCCGGCGTGAGCTCGGCGTAGGCCGGCGACCAGATCACCGGGCCCGCGGCGGCGCCGCCGACGGCGGCCTTCACCAGTCGGGGCGCGGAACCCGCGTCCTGGATGCGCAGGCCCAGCGTCCAGCGGCTGTCCTGCAGCGTGTCGGCGCTGGTGAGGTAGGCGCGCGGCATCTGCGGCGCCAGCTCCCCGACCAGGGCCAGCGTGCGCCAGTCGAAGCTCTGGATCGTCACCCGCTGTGCCATGCCGGCGTGGTCGATTTCCGTCAGCAGCGCACGCACCATCCGCTCGGGCGGGGCGGTCAGTTGCGGGCGGGTCGGATCCACCTTGGTCTCGATGTTGAAGCGGACCTGGGTCGCGCCCAGTGCCTGCATGCGTTCGAACAGCGCGGCGAGGGTGGGAATGCGCTCGCCGTCGCGTGTCAGCTGCTTGGGAAAGGGCTTGCCGTAGCCGCTCGCGGGATCGATCAGCCCGACGTCGTAGCTCTGCAGCTTGGCCAGCGTCAGCGAACGGATCGCCGGCCCGGTGGCCTTCAGGAAGGCGCCGTCCGCGTCGCGCGTGTGATCGGGATTGAGTGCCATGTCATGCGAGATGACCACCACGTCGTCGGCGCTCAGGCCGACGTCCAGTTCCAGCGTGGTGACGCCGATGTCCACCGCCTTGGAGAAGGCGCTCAGCGTGTTCTCGGGCTCGAGGGCGCGGCCGCCGCGATGCGCCTCCAGATCGATGGGCTTCTGCGGCACGGCAGGGGGTGCGGCGCAGCCGGCGAGCAGCGCCGCAGCGATCAGCCAGGGCAGGCTGCGTTGAGCGAACTTTCGCCGTGGTTGCCGTTCGGGCCAGGGTTCATGGAGCTTCCGGGTCATTTGAGTTGGACGGTGATGCCGTCGTCCTGCACGCTAATGTCGCCGATCTCGTAGGTCTTCCGGCCGACGGTCAGTTCCTGGGCCGTGAAGGTGCGCAAGGGCTGGTCGCGCAGCAGCTCCTGCGCGACCACCGCGCCGATCTGCTGCAGCCGCTGCGCATCCTGGCCGTGCAGCCCCTGCATGTCGATGCGCTCGGCCTGCGGCTGGTCGAGCCGGATCGCACGCGCCGCGGGATCGTATTTCAGGCCGCTGCTGAGGGTGACGACGCCGTCGACCTGCGACGGACGCAGCAGCGGGCTGGCGATCGACAGCGCCACCGTGATCGCCGCGCGGTTGCTCTTGCCGTCCAGCGTCAGCTGCGGATCGTGCAGGCCGACGGTGAAGATCTCGGCGTAGCGCCGTTCCACCGGAAAGTGCTTGCCGATCTGGGCCTGCAGTTCGTCGCGGCTGGCGGTGTACTCGCTGGTGAAGAAGTTGAAGCCGGCCAGCGCCGCGAAGGGCATCGGCAGCGCGGCGGCGGCGAGCAGGGCGCGCAGCAGGCGGCGGCGCGAGGCAGTCGGAAAACGTTCGGGCATACCGTTCGGAGCTTGCCACAGCCGGGCAGTTCCGCGGCACGCCGGGGTCCGGCTCGCGTCGTGCAGGAAAGAAAGAAACTGTTGCAGCGACCCTGGCGCTCAGCCCTTCAGCGTGGCTTTCAGCGTCACTTCGGGCACGCTGGCGAGCGCCTTGGACAGCGGGCAGCCCGCCTTGGCGCCGGCTGCGAGCTGCTGGAACTTGGCTTCGTCCAGGCCCGGTACCGAGGCTTCGAGCTCGAGCTGGATGCGCCCGATCTTGAAGCCGGGGCCGTCCTGCGCCAGCCGGACCGCTGCCTTGGTGTCGATCGACGTGGCCGTGAGGCCTTCGGCCTCGAGCGCGAAGGCGAAGGCCATCGTCAGGCAGCCGGCATGCGCCGCACCCAGGATCTCCTCCGGGTTGGTGCCGCGGGTGTCGTCGCCGAAGCGGCTGGCGAAGCCGTAGGGCGCCGATTTGAGGGCGCCCGTCTCCGTGCTGATCAGCCCCTTGCCGGTCTTGCCGCCGCCCTCCCAGTGAACGCTTGCGTGCTTGTCTGCTGCCATGAGAGCTCCTCGTCGGGTGGGTTGAAAGCCTGCGGTTGTACGACGATTCGGCGGCTCTGTCTGTCGGCGGCGGGCGCATCCGGGCCCGGCCTTCGCGGGAGTCGCCGAGGCGACCCTTGCGGGCCTTTCCCGATTCGGCGCCGGCGCGAAGCAGGTACCCTCTGGCGCCTGTTTGGAGACTGTATGGAACGCCCGCACTACAAGTTCTGGCCCGAGCGCCTGCCGCACTCGATCACCGTGCCCGCCACCTCGCTGTGGCACAACCTCGCCACCGCCGCCGCCCGCTACCCCGACAAGCCGGCGCTGATCTTCTTCGGCAGCGAAATCAGCTACCGCGAACTGGCGGCGCAGGCGGAGCGCCTGGCCGGCGCGCTGCATGCGCTGGGCGTGCAGCGCGGGGATCGCGTGATCCTCGACATGCAGAACTCGCCCCAGCTCGTGATCGCGCACTTTGCGATCCTGCGCGCCAACGCGGTCGTGGTGCCGGTCAATCCGATGAACCGTGCCGAGGAGCTCAAGCACTACATCACCGATTCCGACGCGCGGGTGGCGATCACCACCGGCGACCTGGCGGCCGAACTGGCCAAGGCCAGCAACGCGCTGCCGGCGGGCGAACGCCTGACGCAGCTGATCGTCACCCAGTTCACCGACACCTTCGACCCAGGAGTGACCGGCGACGAGGCGCCGCCCCCCGCCTGGCGCGACTGGTTGCTGACCCGCCATCCGCTGCCGGTGCTGGAGGGCGGCAGCGCCAGCAGCTGGACCGATGCACTCGGTGCCGGCCAGGCGCCCCCCGAACATGTGGTCGGCGCCAACGACATGGCGCTGCTGCCCTACACCAGCGGCACCACGGGCCTGCCCAAGGGCTGCATCCACAACCACTCCAGCCTGATGCACAACGCGGTGGCCGGACAGCTCTGGGGCCTGGGCTCGTCGGAGATGGTGGTGCTGGCGGTGGTGCCGATGTTCCACATCACCGGCACGGTGAGCATGCTGCACACCGCCATCGCCTGTGCCGGCACGCTGGTCGTCATGCCGCGCTGGGACCGCGAGGTGGCCGGCCGGTTGATCTCGCGCCGCAAGGTCACCGGCTGGACCAACATCCCGACCATGGTGATCGATCTCCTGGGCAGCCCGAATTTCGCCAGCTTCGACCTCAGCAGCCTGAAGCAGATCGGCGGCGGCGGCGCGGCGATGCCGCAGGCGGTGGCGCAGCGGTTGCTGGAGCAGTACGGCCTGCCCTACATGGAAGGCTACGGCCTGACAGAGACCGCGGCTCCCTCGCATGCCAACCCGTTCGAGCACCCCAAGCAGCAGTGCCTGGGCATTCCGTACATGAGCGTCGATGCGCGGGTGGTCGATCCGGACACGCTGGTCGAGCTGCCGGTCGGCGAATCGGGCGAGATCATCATCCACGGGCCGCAGGTGTTCCAGGGCTACTGGAAGCGCCCCGAAGCCACCGTCGCGGCCTTCGTCGAATTCGAGGGCAAGCGCTTCTTCCGCTCCGGCGACATGGGCCGCGTGGACGAGGATGGCTACTTCTTCATGACCGACCGGCTCAAGCGAATGATCAACGCCAGCGGCTTCAAGGTCTGGCCGGCCGAGGTCGAGTTGCTGATGTTCCGCCATCCGGCGATCCAGGAGGCCTGCGTGATCGCCACCAAGGACGCCTACCGCGGCGAATCCGTGAAGGCGGTGGTGGTGCTGCGCGCCACGCACAAGGACACCACCGAGCAAGAGATCATCGACTGGTGTCGCGAGAACATGGCGGTCTACAAGATTCCGCGCTCGGTGCAGTTCGTCGACACGCTGCCCAAGAGCGGCAGCGGCAAGGTCATGTGGCGGCTGCTGCAGGAGGCGGAGAACAAGTAGGAATCGAGGTTTGTTGCTATCAAATAGATAGCATTTCGCCGGGTCGCCCGACGAGCTCGCTACCCAACTTCGGCTAGGCTGTTTGGTTGATGCGAAACAGGGAGCGCGGCAATCACAATGCAGGCTCACGGATCGCAGGCCGTTGGCCGCTCAACCATTGCTGTTCAATGATGGCCTCTGCGAGCGGAGTTTCATCTTGGGGCTCTCGAAGACATCGTTCAGGTCGCTCCTGCTGTGCGTCGCGAGCCTGCTCGCGTCGTCGCTGGCCTGTGCGCAATCTGCCAGCGTGGTCGGCATCGTCGATGGCCACGCCACGCTGATCCGGCAGACCACGCGCTACGCGCTCGCCGAGGGGGTCACGCTCAATGAGCAGGACATCATCGAGACAGCACCCGGCGCCTTCGTCCAGATCGAACTTCCGGCGGGCGTGCTCGTCGGTCTCGGCGAATCCACGCGTCTGATGCTGCGGCCTCGGGTCGGCAAGGGGCTGGCGGCGCCGCCCCTCTATCTGCTGCAGGGCTGGGTCAAGACCACTGCGAGCGGGGCCTTCGGCTACGCAAGCCCCAGCTTCGAGATCGCCACGCAAGCCGCCAGCACCGTGGTCTTCACCGCGGGCACGCAGTTCGAAGTGTTCGTGGAAAGCGGCGCCGCGACGCTCACGCAGCGAGATGGCGCGCCATCGACCACGAGACTGGGCAGCGGTGACTTCGCACAACGGCGCGAGGGCGCCGCACCGGCGGTGGCGGCCCGCGTTGCGCCCGAGTTCCTGGCCAAGGTGCCGCGCCAGTTCCGCGACCGGCTGCCGGCGCGCGGGGAGCAGTTCGCCAAGCGCAATCCCGCACCCCAGGCGCTCGGCGAGATCAGCTACGCCGACGTGGCCGCCTGGCTGCGCACCGAACCGGCCCTGCGCTTGCCGTTGCTGCCGCTGTGGAAGTCGCGCGCCTCCGATCCGGCCTTCCGCGCGGCAGCCAAGGCCGATCTGGCCCAGCACCCCGAATGGGAACCCTATGCAGACCCCGAGGGCTACGCGCGCCGCATGGCCGAAGAGGCCGAGCGCCGCCGCCAGCAGGAGGCCGCGCGCCAAGCGGCCCGGGCGGCCAAGGCGGCCGCCGCCGCCGCAGCAGCAGCAGC
>DASXKG010000691.1:0-6119 GCA_036496965.1 Variovorax sp. | reverse complement strand
TGACCATGGCCCAAGGCAAGGCCGGCATGCGCGAGTGCATGGCGTCGAAAGGCTTCGTCATGCGGGAGCGGGAACGACCGCCCGGGTCGCCGCCGGGCGGAGCGCCGATGGTCGAACGCGGCGTCGTCGTGCCGCCGCAATAGGCGGATCTTGCCCTGACTGGCCCGGGTGACGCGGCGCGGCGGATGCCGCATTGACATTTGTTCAGTCAGTAGCCGCGCTGGAGATTCACCACCCCTGCAATGGGCAGCCCCTGCTCGAGGGCGCGAATCTTGTCGGCAATCTGCGCGATCGACTCCGCGCGCACGGTGCGTGCGGAGCCATGCGGCGTCACCGTGATCTTCGGATGGCGCCAGAAGGGATGCTCGGGCGCCAGCGGCTCGACCTCGAACACGTCGAGCGTCGCGCCGGCCAGCAGGCCGCTGTCGAGCAAGGGGATCAGGTCGGCTTCGACCAGGTGCGGACCGCGCCCGACGTTGATCAGGTAGCCGCCGCGCCGGCCGCCATGGAGCCTCGCGAGCGTCGTCCGATTCAGGATGCCGCGCGTCTCGGGGGTCAGCGGCAGCAGGTTGACGAGCACGCGGCTGGCGTCGAGAAAGTCGTTGAACGCCGCCGGGCCGGCGAAGCAGCGCAGGCCGTCGATGCGCTTGGGCGATCGGCTCCAGCCGGTGACCGGGAAGTCGAACTGCGCCACCGCGCGGGCCACCCGCTCGCCCAGCACGCCCAGCCCCATCACGCCCACCGTGAAGTCGCGCCGCTCCCGCTGCACGCGGTAGCTCCAACGGCCGGCGCGCGAATCCGCCTCGTAGGCATCGAACTCGCGAAAATGGCGAATCAGCGCATGGCAGACGTACTCCGCCATCTGCACCGACATGCCGGCGTCGTCCAGCCGCACCACCTGCGTCTGCGGCGGCAGCCTGAGCTTGAGCAGGGCGTCGACGCCGGCACCGATGTTGAACAGTCCGCGCAGGCCGGGCTGGTCGTCGAGCAGCTGTTGCGGCGGTGCCCAGACCACCGCATGGTCGACCGGGCCGCCGCCCGGTGCCCAGGCCTGCACCTCGGCTTCGGGCAAGGCGGCGCGCAGGCCCTCGACCCAGGGTTCGGGACGGTTGTCGGTGAGGCAGACGGTGATGCGGATGCGGCGGGACATCTCGCGAGCATACGGTAGGGTGCCCGGCTATCGGCGTGCCGCAAGCTGCTTGATGCGTTGTCGAAGCTGTGCCGCCGGCAATGCGATCTGCAGCGCCTCCATGCAGCGCTCGAGGCGCCCCGGTCTTTCGAACAGGCGTTCGACGGCTCGCGCCAGATCGTTGTCGATGCTTTCACCGTAGGCCGTGCGGGCCTTGGCGATGGCGGCTTGAAGCAGCTGTCGGCCGGGCTGCATCATGGCCAGATCGATCAGGTCGCGGCTGACTGCGCGACGCGACGATGGTTCGCTCGCTCAAACAAGCAGGCGCCCTCGGCCCGGTCCGCGCACCAGCGCTTCGAGCAAATCGCTTTCGCCGCGGCCCATCGTCGTGCGGTCGACATGGCGCCAGTTCCGTTCGTAGAGCCCGAGTGCTTCGCCGGGGGTCAGCAGCGCGTCCTCGGGCAGCTGCCAGGCGAGGCGATGCAGCTGGGGGTAGTCGGCCACGCGAATGGCGGCCGGCATGCCGGCGGCTGCCATCTCGGCTGCCGGCTCGGTTTCCGCCTTCGGCGCAGCGACGATATCGACCGCCATGCCCAGGGCAGCCATCGCATTCAGGTAGGCCCCGATGGTGACGGAAGGGTCCCCGGCCTCGATGCGATGCAAGGTCGCCCGGGACATGCCGGCCGCCTCGGCTGCAGTCGCCGCGCTGACCTTCAGCGCCTTGCCCCGGCCATGCACGCGCCGCCCGAACAGCTCGAGCTGGCGGGCAGCGGCATGGGCCACTGGCGGAGACTTGGCTGGCATTGAGCAGCAAAATCAGGCCGCGATACGCAGCAGCTCCGCCCCCTCGGCCACTTGGTCGCCCGGCGCATAGAGCAGCTCCTGGACCGTGCCATCGGCCGGTGCCGCGATCGTGTGCTCCATCTTCATGGCCTCCATCACGGCCAGCGGCTGGCCACGGCTGACCTTGTCGCCGGCCTTCACGGCGAAGGAGAGCAGCTTGCCGGGCATCGGCGCGGTGAGCCGGCCGCCTTCGGCCTGGGTCTCGCCGGCATGGGCGAGGCGGTCGATGGTGGCGATCCTGGTGGCCCCGTCGGCCGCGAACACGTAGGCCGTGTCGCCGTCTTCGTAGACGTTCACGGTCGAGCGCTGGCCGTTGAATTCGAGCTCGAACTCGCCATTCGGGAAGCGGCCGATGACCAGCGGGGCGTCGACGCCGCCGACCTTCAGCCGCAAGCCGCCGCCATGCTGGTAGGTGAGCAGCGCGAGTTGCTCGGCGCCGCGGAACTCGAAATCGAATGGCCGCTGGTATTCGCCGAAGGCACGCCAGCCGTCGCGACGCGCGAAAGGCGACGGCATGCCGGCCGGCCTTTCGGCGATCAGTGTGCGCGTCACGGCCGCCGCGGCCGCCAGCGGCAGGCCCAGCGGCTCCTGGTCGAACAGCACCGCACGTTCGCGCTCGATCAGCGCGGTGTCGAGCCTGGCATGGGCGAACGAGTCCGTGCGCAGCACGGCGCGCAGGAACTGCACGTTGGTCGCCACGCCGACGATGTGCACCTGCGCCAGCGCGAGGTCGAGCCGGGCCAGCGCTTCCTCGCGCGTGCTGCCGTGCACGATCAGCTTGGCGATCATCGAGTCGTAGTAGGGCGAGATCACGCCGCCCTCGCGCACACCATCGTCGATGCGCACGCGGCTGCGCTGGAACGCAGTCGCCTGCGGCTTGCGGTAGACGTGCAGGGTGCCGGTGGCGGGCAGGAAGTTGTTGTCGGGGTTCTCCGCGCAGATGCGCGCCTCGATCGCATGGCCATGGATCTGCAGCTGCTCCTGCGCCAGCGGAAGCGCTTCGCCCGCAGCCACACGGAACTGCCACTCGACGAGGTCCAGGCCGGTGATGGCTTCGGTGACGGGATGTTCGACCTGCAGCCGGGTGTTCATCTCCATGAAGAAGAAGTTCATCTCGTCGTCGCCGCGCTGCTCGACGATGAATTCCACCGTGCCGGCGCCGACGTAGTTCACGGCGCGTGCCGCGGCCACCGCGGCCTCGCCCATCTGCCGGCGCATCGCCTCGGTCATGCCGGGAGCGGGTGCTTCCTCCAGCACCTTCTGGTGCCGGCGCTGCACCGAGCAGTCGCGCTCGAACAGGTAGACGCAGTGGCCCTGGGTATCGCCGAAGACCTGGATCTCGATGTGGCGCGGCCGCTGCACGTATTTCTCGATCAGCACCGCGTCGTCGCCGAAGCTGTTGATGGCCTCGCGCTGGCACGAGGCGAGCGCGGCGGCGAACTCGGCCGCCTTCTCGACCACCCGCATGCCCTTGCCGCCGCCGCCCGCGCTGGCCTTGATGAGCACGGGGTAGCCGATGCGGTCCGCCTCGCGCTTGAGCAGCGCCGCACCCTGCTCGCTGCCGTGATAGCCGGGGACCAGCGGCACGCCGGCCTTCTCCATCAATCGCTTGGACTCGGCCTTCAGGCCCATCGCCTGGATGGCTGAAGGCGGCGGCCCGATGAAGACCAGCCCGGCCTCGGCGCAGGCACGCGCGAACTCCTCGTTCTCGCTCAGGAAGCCGTAGCCGGGATGCACCGCCTCGGCGCCGGTGGCCTTGGCAGCTTCGAGGATCCTCTCCCAGCGCAGGTAGCTGTCCTTGGGCGCGCTGCCGCCGATGTGCACCGATTCGTCGCAGGCGCGCACGTGATTGGCATGCGCATCGGCATCGGAATACACCGCGACCGTGCGGATCGCCATGCGGCGTGCCGTGGCAGCCACCCGGCAAGCGATCTCGCCCCGGTTCGCAATCAGGATCTTCTTAAACATTCGACGAGTCTCCAGGAGAGTTCTTCTTGAGCGTGAAGGCCGACACAACGCCCGGATCGGGACGGCCGCTGAAGATGGTTGCCACGCGCCCGAACAGCGAACGCAGGAAGCGCCAGCTCTTGCGGATCAACCAGATGCTTGCCGCCAGCACGAGGACGAACAGCACGCCGAACAGCAGCGGATGCGCAATCGACAGCCACAGGCCGGCCGGCACCATGCCGTCCTCGACCAGCGAGGTGCCAATGTTGCTGAAGGGCTCGGGCGAGGTGTTGATGGCCGCGCGCGTGGTGGCCTTGGCCGCATGTGCGGTGGCCGCGAAACTGCCGCCCAGCAGGGCCGCGACCACGGCCATCGAGGCGTGGTCGGCACCGAACACGCCGGCCGCCAGCGCAGCGCCGGCCGGAATGCGGATCACCGTGTGGACCAGGTCCCAGATCGAATCCAGCCCCGGAATCTTGTCGGCGAAGAATTCGACGAAGACCATGAACCCGCTCGCCGCCAGCACCACCGGATGCGCCAGCAATTGCAGGCCCTCCGGCAGTGGAATCCAGCCGAGGTAGCCGGCCAGGCCCGTCAGCAGCACCACCAGATAGAGACGCACGCCGCTGGCCCAGCCCAGCGCGGCGGCCAGGGCGAGCAGTTGCGGCGTATCCAGGCTGTTCATGGTTGAAGCCATGCGGGCTTGCGCTTTTCCAGGAAGGCCTTCACCCCCTCGCGGCCTTCGTCACTGGCACGGATGTCGGCAATGCCCTGCACCGTCTGCGCCACCAGCGCATCGTCGATCTCGCGCCCCGCCACGTCGGCGATCAGGCGCTTGCAGGCGCGCACCGCGGCCGGGCTGGCGCCGGCCAGGGCCTTGACGATGTCCCCCACCCTGGCATCGAGCGCATCGGCCGCGACCACCTCGTGCACGAAGCCGATGCGGTGCGCCTCGGCCGCGCCGAAGCGCTCGGCCGTGAGGAACCAGCGCTGCGCCGCGCGCGTGCCCATGGCGCGCAGCACGTAGGGGCTGATGGTGGCCGGAACCAGGCCGATCTTGACTTCGCTCAGGCAGTACCAGGCGCTGTCCACGCTGACGGCAATGTCGCAGGCCGCGACCAGCCCCATGCCGCCCGCGTAGACATCGCCCTGGACGCGCGCGACCGTCGGCTTGGGGCAGTCGGCGATGGTGCGCAGCATGACGGCCAGCTTGTCCGCGTCGGCGATGTTCTCCTCGCGCGTGTAGTCGGCCATGCGGCGCATCCAATGCAGGTTCGCGCCGGCGCAGAAGGCCGGCCCGCGCGCGCCGAGCACGATGGCCTTCACCTGCGGCGCAGCGCCGGCCTCGATGAAGGCCTGCGTCAGCTCGGCGATCACGTCGTCGTCGAAGGCGTTGCGCAGTTCGGGGCGATCGAGCCAGATGCGCGCGACCGCGCCGTCGATGGCGAGTTCGAGTGTGGTGAATGATGTGCTCATGGCGCAGGTGCAGGCAGTGGTCGTGGATCGATGCGCGGCGCGGCTACATCCGGAAGATGCCGAACTTCGGCTCGGGAATCGGCGCGTTGCGCGACGCGGCCAGGCCGAGCGCCAGCACGCGCCGGGTGTCGGCCGGATCGATGATGCCGTCGTCCCACAGGCGCGCGGTGGCGAAGTAGGGATGGCCCTGGGCTTCGTACTGGTCGCGGATCGGCGCCTTGAAGGCTTCTTCCTCCTCCTTGCTCCATGCGCCGCCGCGGGCTTCGATGCCATCGCGCTTGACGGTCGCCAGCACGCTCGCCGCCTGCTCGCCCCCCATCACGCTGATGCGCGCGTTCGGCCACATCCAGAGAAAGCGCGGCGAATAGGCGCGCCCGCACATGCCGTAGTTGCCCGCGCCGAAGCTGCCGCCGATGATGACCGTGAACTTGGGCACGTTGGCGGTGGCCACCGCGGTCACCATCTTGGCGCCGTGGCGGGCGATGCCTTCGTTCTCGTACTTGCGCCCGACCATGAAGCCGGTGATGTTCTGCAGGAACACCAGCGGCGTCTTGCGCTGGCAGCACAGCTCGATGAAGTGGGCGCCCTTTTGCGCCGATTCGGAAAACAGGATGCCGTTGTTGGCGATGATGCCCACCGGCATGCCCTCGATCTCGGCGAAGCCGCAGACCAGCGTGCTGCCGAAGCGGGCCTTGAACTCATGGAACTCGCTGGCGTCGACCAC
>DASXKG010000690.1:0-4497 GCA_036496965.1 Variovorax sp. | reverse complement strand
GATCGGAATCAGGGCGCCCATGGACGTCAGCCGCTCCTGCAGCGCCAGCCCGCTCATGCGCGCCAGGCGCACGTCCAGCACCAGGCAGCCCGGCCGATCGGGATCGAAGACCTCGAGGAAGTCCAGCGCCGAGCTGAAGGTCTCGGTCGCGAGGCCGACCGAACTCACGAGCTCCTGAACGGAGTCGCGGTAGGCTTCGTCGTCGTCGATGATGAAGATGGTGGGCTGGGCCATCGCGTCAGACTACTGTAAGGACTGGCAGACCGACACACCCAACAGCTGATCTTCAGAATGACTCTCAACCATGAAGGGGGCCCTACAAGGTTCCATAGCTGTGCAGCCCGGACAGGAACATGTTCACGCCCAGGAATGCAAAGGTGGTGACCGCCAGGCCGCCCAGCGCCCACCAGGCCGCGACCGTGCCGCGCAGCCCCTTGACCAGCCGCATGTGCAGCCAGGCGGCGTAGTTGAGCCAGACGATGAGCGCCCAGGTTTCCTTCGGGTCCCAGCTCCAGTAGCCGCCCCAGGCGTCGGCCGCCCAGAGGGCGCCGAGCACGGTGGCGATGGTGAAGAAGGCGAAGCCGACCGTGATCGACTTGTACATCATGTCGTCCAGCACCTCGTTGGCCGGCAGCCGCGCCGCGATGCGCTTGCGCCCGAACAGGATGCCGGCGGCGATCAGCGACGAGATCAGCGCATAGCCGACCCAGTAGCTGCCGCCGGCCTCCTGCGCGCGCTGGCGGAAGGCCACCGGCACGAAGCACAGGGCCACGCCGAGCAGCCAGATCGGCGTCAGCTTGAACCAGCGGGTCTCCTCGGCCTGCTCCTTGATCAGGTAGGCGAAGGCGACCATGGCCGCCAGCGAGAAGGTGCCGTAGCCGATGAAGTTGGCCGGCACGTGCAGCTTCATCCACCAGCTTTGCAGCGCCGGCACCAGCGGCTGGATCTCCTGGGCATCGCGCACCAGCGTGTACCAGAGCAGGAAGCCGACCGCCGCGCTCACCACCAGCATCACGAAGGCGCCGAGCGCCCGCGTGCGGTAGTGCGACTCGAAGTAGAGATAGAAGGCCGCGGTCAGCCAGCTGAACAGCACGAAGACCTCGTACAGGTTGCTCACCGGGATGTGGCCGATATCGGGGCCGAGCAGGTGGCTCTCGTGCCAGCGAACCATGGTCCCGATCAGGGCCATCGTGATCGCAGCCCAGGCCAGGCGCGAGCCGATCAGGTCCATGGCATCGCCCTGGCGGCCGCCGAAAAAGCCGATCCAGTAGAAGATCGTGCTCATGAAGAACAGGATGCTCATCCAGAGGATGGCCGACTGGCTGGACAGGAAGTACTTGAGCCAGAAGACGCTGTCGGCGCGCGCCAGGTCGCCCTGGTAGGAATTGATGGCCAGCAAGGCGGCGCAGGCGACCACGATCGCCAGCACCCGCAGCGGCCGCCAGAACCAGCCCAGGCCGATGCCGGCGGCCATGGCGGCCAGCAGGATCGGCTTCTCGTAGTAGTCCATCGACGCGTGGTAGCGCGAGAAGGCGAACAGGCCGCCGGCCAGCACCAGTGCCGCGAACACCCAGTCGAAGGCGTTGCGGCGCGAGAGCCAGCTGTCGTTGAGGCTGAGCGTGGTGGTGGTCATGTGGCAGTGTCTTTCCTCTGGGCCAGCAGCTTGCCCTTGAGATTGGCGAATTCGCGGTCGCTGTCGATGGTCCTGCGATTGACCGAGAAGGCCATCGTTGCCGTCGTGTCCGAAGGGCCGGGGCCGTTCGGCGCCAGCCATACCCAGAGCCGCCGCTCGCGCACGTACAGCATCGCAAAAATGCCGGTGATCAGCAACAGGCAGCCCAGGTAGACGATCTTCTTGCCCGGCGCGCGGGCGACCTGGAAGACACTGGCCTGCACCTGCTTGAAGTCGGTCAGCATCATCGCCACCGGCGCGGGATAGAAATGCGCGTCGCTCATCGCCAGCACCGCCTGCGTGAGAAAGGCCTGGGATTTCTCGTCCGCCGGCAGGTCGGCCAGGCCGGCCTGCTCGCGGCTGACATTGAGTACCTCGAACAGGACGTCGTTGAGGATGCGCACCAGCACCGAGGCGGCGCGCTCGCGCTCGGCCTGCGGCACGTTGGCTTCCATGAACTCGGCCACGGCCTGCCAGCCCCCCGTGCTCACCGCGTCGCTGCTGGCGCGCTCGCTGCCCGCGAAAAGCGCCAGCGCCCGGCCGGCCGAGCTGCGCAGTTGCTCGGCGAGTTCGGGACGCTTCGGATCGGTGGTACGCGCGATGTAGCGGTCGACCGCGCGGGCGCGCAACGCGGGATCGGCCAGCGCGGCGCGCATGCGCAGGAAGCCGTCCATCGAGCCCTGGTCATCGGCAGGCACGCGCAGGTAGCGGAAAGCTTCGTCGGGCTGGTTGCGCACACCCAGCAGGAAGACCGGCTGGCCGTCGCCGGTGTCGACCGGCACCATGTAATTCTGGTATTCGCGCGCCTGGCCCGAGGCGTCGCGCAGCTTGTAGCCGATGCTGGGGCCGATGTTGCGCAGGGTCTTGGGCTGGTTGGGCTTGTTGGCCGCGCCGAGGCGCGCATCGAGTTCGTGGCGCAGATCGACCGTGCGCACGTCGGCGCCGCTGGCCATGGCGCCCGCATCGCCGAAGTTCTCGACATTGATCACCCGCAAGGCCACCAGTTCGAGCGCAAGCCGGTCGCTGCCGTTGGTGATCGTCGAGCTGCTGCCGCCGATGGTGCCTTCGATCTCGAAGGGCTTCGCCGCCGAGCCCATGGGCACGGCCTTCAACTTCACGCTGGAGCCGCCGTCGTCGAAGCTCGACTGGTAGATCTCGACGCCGCGGTAGCTGGCCGGGTGGTTGACCTCGATGCGTTCGGGAATGCTCTGGCCGGTCTCGTGGTCGTGCAGCACCACTTCGCTGGCAAACAGCTTGGGCATGCCGGTCGAGTAGTAGTCGACAATGAATTTCTTCAGCTCGATGGAGAACGGCAGGTCTTGCAGCAGCACGCCGTCGGACTGGTTCAGGATGGCGACGCTCGACTGTCCGCCCTCGGGCACCAGGATGTTGCCGCGGAAGGTCGGGTTGGACGGGGACAGGCGATGCTCCGGCGCGACGTCCGCAATCAGGCCGCCGCCGGTGTAGACGCTCTTGCCGTTGAGCCAGGTCTGGGCGCGCACCACCAGGTCGCCGTCGAGCAGGCCGCCGATGCACACCAGCACGATCGCGCTGTGGGCGGCGATGTAGCCGAGCTTGTGGGCGCCGCCGGTGCGCGCGGCGACCATCCAGCCGGCGCCCTCGCGGTGCTGCAGCTTGACCTTCCAGCCGCCGCCCGCCAGCAGCTGGCCGATGCGCCGGGCCGCGGCGTCCGGCGCCTCGGCCAGCACGGCCTCGGCACGCTGGCCGAAGGCCTTGAGGCTCTGCGCCCGGATGCCTTCCTTGTAGTTCTTCAAATCCTTCAGGATGTGCGGCGTGTTGCGCGCGATGCACAGCGAGGTGCTGATCACCAGGAACAGCAGGATCAGCAGGAACCACCAGGCGCTATAGACCGAATCGAGCTTGGCCGTGTGGAACAGCTCGGCCCAGAACGGCCCGAACTGGTTGACGTAGTTGCCGAAGGGTTCGTGCTGCTTGAGCACGGTGCCGATGATCGATGCGATGCAGATGGTGGTCAGCAGCGCGATCGCAAAGCGCATCGACGACAGCAGCTCCACCGCCGTGCGGGCCGCGTGGGGACCGCGACGCAGACGAAGGCCGTGGGTGGACACTGACATGGGAAGGCGGCAGGGAAAGCAAAAAGGCGGGCCATCCTGCTGGATCGGCCCGCCTGGTATGGAGTGGATTCTCGGCGGTTAGTTCAGGATCGACCGGCCGCGGGCTCAGCGCAGGCCGGCGATATAGTCTGCCACCGCCTTGATTTCGCGGTCGCTGAGCTTGGCCGCAACCCCAGTCATCTGGGGAGAATTCAGCCGCACGCCGTCGCGAAACTGGGTCAGCTGCTGCACCGTGTAGTCGGAATTCTGGCCGCCCAGGCGCGGGTACTGGGCCGGAATGCCGGCGCCGTTGGGGCTGTGACACCCGGCGCAGGCCGGAACCTGGCGATCGGCCAGGCCGCCGCGGAAGATGTGCTCGCCCAGCACGACCAGGTCCTTTTCCTTGGAATAGCCGGGCTTGATGTTCTTCGACGCCACGAACCAGGAGATGTTGCGCATGTCGTCGTCCGACAACGCCGCGGCCATCGGCTTCATGATCGCGCTCTTGCGCTTGCCGGACTTGAAGTCCTCCAGTTGCTTGAGGATGTACTCGGGATGCTGCTGCGCCAGCTTGGGGTTGGCCGCGATGGCCGAATTGCCGTCCGCGTTGTGGCAGGAGGCGCAGCTCTGGCTGGTGGCAGAGCTGGCGTTGAAGACGGTGTCGCCCTTCGCGGGGTCCGGCTTGGCGGGCGTTGCGGGCGCCCCCGCGGCGGCTGGGGCTGCGGGTTCATCAGCCGCAAAGCCGGCACT
>DASXKG010000689.1:0-2526 GCA_036496965.1 Variovorax sp. | reverse complement strand
CGGGCCGGCCGCCGCAGCCGTAGTGGCGGTCGCCGCACATGTGCCTCGTTCACCAAGCGGTCCTTGCCGCAGCGGTCGCAGGTGATCCGCATGAACCACCTCGGGAACGCGCGGAACGGCTCGTCCATGGCTACCCGGCCGCTCGGCAGCGGATCGTCGCCGTAGCTGCGCCAGTGGCGCGCCGGGATCGGGCGAGCGGTCATGGCACATCGGACATCACTCGTGCCCCCGCACGCGGTAGTGCTGCCCGAGATTCAGCGCCCAGGCGCAATCGCATGCCACAAGCGTGTCGTCATTGGGTTGTAGTCAAGCACGAAAGCCGCGCGATCCGAGCCGCCGTGTCGGCTGGACCTGATTGTGCACCAGCACGAGGCCCGGCGGGATCGTCTCGGGTAGGCGACGCAGATATGTCGGCAGCTCGATCATCGCCCCGACTCCCTCCACGGCGTCATCCTGGCGGTTGGAAGGTCGGTGTCGTGCGCATCAGGCGCCCTCCGGGCCTTGGTCCACTTCGCCTATGTCCGCAGCCGCCAGCCGTTGCGCCCGATCACCACCCGCAGATCAGCCCAGGGCGACACCTGGGCACGCTCGGCCTTCGCCTCGGCCTTCTGCCGTTCCACCCGCCGCTTATAGGCGAGATCCACTGCGCGGCGTGCTTCGGTGGCCGCGTCCAGGAAGTTCCCTTCGGGTGGCGTGCTGACGGGCGCCAACGCTTTGTGGCGGCGGCGTGCTTCAATGCGATCAGCCATGGCGACTTCCAGTTGCTCGCTTGTGGTTAGGGTTTCGGCGCGGTGATCCAACCCACCGCGCCGGCCCGCACGATACCGTGGCGCTCGTCCTATGCCAGCCCCAACGCTGTCAGCGGATCGTCGCCGTAGCTGCGCCAGTGCCGCGCAGGGACCGGGCTGGCGGGCATCAGGTGCCGGGCTGGCGCATCATCCGCGGAGACCCCTTCGCTCTTCGATAAGCTCGGCAAGCTTTTCATAATTCTCAGCGATCGCCACGCAGAGACCTCGCTCGCCGCTGTCCTCAGGCAAGCTGGTGGCCTTGTTCCGCCATGCCGCTGCGCGCTCGCGATAGATCGTTGGATCCCACGTCTCTGGCATCGTTTTGCTCGAAACGTTTCAGCTCAGAGCGCCATAGTCGACACTTTTGCGGCAAAAACAACGCGGCGAGAAAACAGCTGTGGATGGCTGGCGTTAGCCGAAAATGACCGCTCGGGAACTGCGCAACAAGGCGGCCGAACTCAGGCGGACCGCCCGTCTGGTGAGCGATGACGACATCGCGCGCGCTGATCGAGCTGGCGGAGCACTATGAGGCCCTGGCCGACGACTCGGCGTCAGAGAAGACAGAGGACTAGCGGCTCCCGTCACTGGGGAATGGAGCCTCCGTTTACCACGGCCGCACCACGTCCTTCGACGTCACCACCATGTCGATATCCCGATGCCCGCATCGGGTGCACTTCCAGCACAGGCTGCGCAGTGGCGCATCGCCACGGCCGCTGTCGATCAGCGCTTGCAGATCAGCGTCGCGTTTGCTGCTGGCACGATCGGCACGTCAACAGCACGCGCACGTAGCGCGCAGCCAGCGTGGTGCGTGGTGTCGGCAGATCGTCGGTCATTCCCCTGCCATTGCCGCCTGAGCCGCGCCCAGCGGCCGACACCGCGCGGCCTCGGAACGGCTCGTCACAGCCTGGTTCCGCGCTGTCGCCGCCACATCCACCCGCACCACAGCCCGAACAGGAAGGCGGCGACGAAGATCACGAGCGCGCTGGTCACCGCAGTGGATAGCGTGAGCGTCAGATAGGTCTGCGGCTGTGGTGGAGCTGCTATCGGCTGAGTGGAGAGTACACCCTGGGCCGCGGTCGGGACGGTGGATGACACCAGCACGGCCGCGCCACCCGCCACAAGCGCCACACGTCTTCCCAGGCGCTTGGCCCGCAGGGCAAAACTGCGCACGGGCATCAATCCCTTGGCATGGTCCAGTTCCTATTCTCCCCGCCACGCCGCCCTGAGCCGCGCCCAGCGCCCCCTCGCCTTCCGGACCTCCACTGCCAACCGGAGCTCTACTGCGACCTGCTGCGCCGCCAGGGCGTCGTGCTGCGCCACGGCGAGTTCACGGGCGTGCACCTTCGCCATCATGGCCTGCTCGGCCTTGAGTTCGTCGATCGAGGTGCGCAGCGCCTCGGCCCGGGCGCGCTCGGCGTCCCTGTCCGCCTCCGCCCGTTCGGCTCGGCCTACGACAGCCTCCGTCTGCTTCTCTGCCCGCAAGACCTCGGCCGACAGCGCTTCCACCCGCTCGCTCAGCCGGTCCGCCCGCTGTCGTTCCTCCGCCAACGCCCGGTCGGCCTTGGCGCAGGCCACCACCATCTCGGCGTTCAGTTCATCGATCTGTGCCCGCAGCGCAATCGCCCTCGCCCGTTCCTCGGCGCGTTCCGCGCGTGCATTCGTCGCTTTCAAGGGCAGCGCCGCACGCATGGTCGTCGTCGCGCGCAGCGTGCCCGCCGGTGCCGCAGCCGAAGCGGCG
>DASXKG010000688.1:0-14940 GCA_036496965.1 Variovorax sp. | reverse complement strand
GTGGTCACGCTGGTACAGATAACTGAAGAAGGCCCACTCCAGCAGGTAGCCGAACAGGGCGGCCAGCACCACGCCCGCCGCCAGCATCACGATGAACTGGTCGCCGAACAAAGGCGCCAGCGCGAAGGCCATGTAGGCGCCCAGCATGTAGTAGCTGCCGTGCGCCAGGTTGATGACCCCCATGATGCCGAAGATCAGCGTCAACCCCGAGGCGACCAGGAACAGCAGCAACCCGTACTGCACGGCATTCAAGCACTGAACAAGAAAGGTACCGAAGTCCAAGAGAAGGGCTCGAGATCAAAGTCGTTGGAGGCGGCCTGCCCCATTCGGGAGATGCCGCGGAACCGGCTTCGCCGGGCCGCAGGCATCGCCCCCGGTAGGGGGGTGGCGGAGCGACACGCAGTGGCGCGCAGCCTGGGGGCGAGCAATTTTTCGTTCTACATCTTGCAGCCGCGGGCGGGGTCGGCCAGATTCTTGACCGCCACACTCACCAGCTTGTTCTCGTTGCCCTGCACCTTGCGCAGGTAGATGTCCTGCACCGGGTTGTGCGCCTTGCTGATGGTGAAGGTCCCGCGCGGACTGTCGATCTTCGCGCGCTCGATGGCGGCGGCAAACTCGGCCTTCTTGCTGATGTCGCCCTTCACGGCCGCCAGCCCGATGCCGAGCATCTGCGCCGCGTCGTAGCCCTGCACCGCATACACATCGGGCTGCAGCTTGTAGGTCTTGGCATAGGCCGTGCGGAAGGCGGTGTCGCGCGGCGTGTCGAGGCCGTCCGCATAGTGCAGCGTGGTCAGCATGCCCTGGGCGGCCTCGCCCTGCGCTTCGAGCGTGCCGTCGGTGAGGAAGCCGGGGCCATAGAGCGGAATGGTCTTGTTGAGCCCGGCCGCCGCGTAGTCCTTGACGAACTTCACCGCGCCGCCGCCGGCGAAGAAGGCATACACCGCATCGGGCTTGGCCGCCGCGATCTCGGTCAGGAGGGCCTGGAACTCGACGTTCGGGAAGGGCACCGTGAGTTCCTTGACGACCGTGCCGCCGCCCTTCTCGAAGCCTTCCTTGAAGCCGGCCACCGACTCGTCGCCGGCCGCGTACTTCCAGGTGATGGTCATCGCCTTCTTCTTGCCCTGCTTGGCCGCGACCTCGCCCATCGCGTAGGCGGGCTGCCAGTTCGAGAACGAACTGCGGAAGATGACCTGGGCGCACATCGGGCCGGTGACTGCATCGGCGCCGCCGTTGGGCACGATCAGCACGGTGCCGCTTTCCTTCGCGGCCTTGGCCATGGCCATGGTCACGCCGGAGTGCACGGTGCCGATGATCACGTCGACATTGTCGCGCTTGATGAGCTTGTTGACGTTGTCGGTGGCCTTGGCCGGATCCGACTCGTCGTCGACCTTGACGAATTCGATCTCGCGTCCGCCGAGCTTGCCGCCTTGTTCGTCCAGGCGCAGCTTGAAGCCGTTCTCGATGGCCACGCCGAGCGCCGCATAGGTGCCGCTGTAGGGCAGCATCAGGCCGACCTTGAGCTTGCCCTCCTGGGCCTGGCCCAGCGTGGCGATACAGGCCAGCGCGAGGGCTGTCAGGGTGCTGCGTGCGATGCGGATGCTCATTAAATGTCTCCTGGCGTTGATGAACGAATAGGCGGTGCGGGCCTGCATGAAGCCCGCGCGAGCCGCACGCCGGCCCGCCAGGCATCTTGGCACCTAGATAGTTTAGAAGTAAATGATTTATCTCTCAACTAATCGTTTTCCCTGAGGCGTGCGCGCGGACAAACGAAATGGTCGCCACTATGACCGGTTCCGGCTGGTCGCGATGCGGGGAATGCCCGCAGTCCGGCAGTTCCAGCAACTCGGTCCCGGGCACACGCGCCCCGATGCCGCGGATCTGTTGCAGCGAGCCGTACTCATCGTCCACGCCCTGGATGGCAAGAACCGGGCAACGGATGGCGTCGAGCTCGCCTTCGATGTTCCATTGCCGGAAAGGCGGATGCAGCCAGATGCGGTTCCAGCCCCAGAACGCGGAGTCGACATCGTCGTGGTAGCGGCCGAGCTTCTGCGGCAGGTCGGTGGCGAGGTAGGCCTGGCGTGCCAACTCGATGTTGGCGACCGTCTTGTCCTCCACGAAGATGTGCGGCGCCAGCACGACCAGGCCCGCCGCCCGATCGGGAAAGCGCGCGGCGTAGAGCAGCGCGATCGAGCCTCCGTCGCTGTGGCCGAAGAGCCAGGGCTTCTCATCCGCGAGGCCCACGGCCTCGAAGAAGGGCGGCAGCACCTCGTGCGCCTGCCGGTGCATGAAGTCGACGTCCCAGATTTCATCGGCTGCGCGCGGCGTGGAACGCCCATAGCCCGGGCGCGAGAGCACCAGGCCCCGGAAACCGCCGGCCTCGCACATGCGCTCGGGGAAATCCTTCCACATCGCGATCGAGCCGAGTCCTTCGTGCAGGAAGACCAGCAGCGGCGCATCGCTGCGTTCGGGCGCGATGCGCAGGTATTCGATGCGCAGGTCTCGCCCCCGCCAGCGAATGGCGGCAAACTCGGAGCCCGCGCTCACTTCTGCGGCTCCTGCTCGCGCTCACGCAGGCGGAAGCGCTGGATCTTTCCAGTTGCGGTCTTCGGCAGTTCGGCGACGAACTCGATGAAGCGCGGGTACTTGTAGGGCGCGAGGCGTTCCTTCACGAAGGCCTTGAGCTCTTCCGCGTCCGCTCTGCGCCCATCCTTGAGCACCACGTAGGCCTTGGTCTTGGTCAGGCCGTCGGCATCCGGCTTGCCGATGACCGCGGCCTCGAGCACCGCGGGATGCTGCATCAGCGTCGCCTCGACCTCGAAGGGCGAGACGTAGATGCCGCTGACCTTCAGCATGTCGTCGCTGCGGCCGGCGTAGGTGTAGTAGCCGTCGGCATCGCGCGAGTACTTGTCGCCGCTCTTGGTCCAGCCGTCGCGGAAGGTCTCGCTCGTCTTTTCCGGATTGCCCCAGTACATCAGCGCGCTGCTCGGCCCCTTGATGTAGAGGTCGCCGACCTCGCCGTCGGCCACCGGCCGGCCGTCCTCGCCGCGCAACTCGACGACGTAGCCGTCGACCGGCTTGCCGGTGGTGCCGTAGCGGATGTCGTCGGGCCGGTTGGACAGGAAGATGTGCAGCATCTCGGTCGAGCCGATGCCGTCGACGATCTCGCAGCCGAACTGCGCCTTGAAGCGCTGCGCGATCTCGCCCGGCAGCGCCTCGCCGGCAGAGGAGCACATGCGCAGCGCCACCGCTTCGCGCGCCGGCAGGGCGGGCGAGGCGAGCATGCCGGCGAAGCCCGTGGGTGCACCGAAGAAGACGGTCGGCCTGATCGACGTTGTCGACGCCGGGCCGCAGCCGGCTTGGCCGGTCCAGCGCTTGAAGGTCGCATCGGGCGTGGGGCGTTCGGCCATCAGCAGCACGGTGGCGCCGACCGAGAGCGGGAAGGTCAGCGCGTTGCCCAGGCCGTAGGCGAAGTACATCTTGGCGGCCGAGAAGCAGACGTCGTCTTCGGTGAGCCCCAGCACCGGCTTGCCGTAGAGCTCGGCGGTCCACCAGGGGTTGGCATGCGTGTGCACCGTGCCCTTGGGCTTGCCGGTGGAACCCGAGGAATAGAGCCAGAAGGCATGGTCCTGCCCCGCGGTGGCTGCGGGCTCGGGCAGCGGCGCGCTGGAGGCGATGGCCTCTTCCAGGTCCCGGGCGTTCTCGGGCAGGGCGGCGGCGGGGCGCGATACGAACAGGCAGCGCGGCGCAGTCGGCGCGGCGCTGGCGGCCATGGCGGACTGCAGGGCGGGCAGCAGCGGCCCGGACACCAGCGCCGCGGCCGCGCCGCTGTTGGCCAGCATGTAGGCGTAGTCGTCGGCGGTGAGCAGCGTGTTGACGGCCACCGGAACGACGCCGGCATAGAGGCAGCCGAGGAAGCTCACCGGCCAGTCCCGGCCGTCGAGCATCAGCAGCAGCGCGCGCTCCTCGCGCTGCACGCCGCCGGCCAGCAGGGCGGATGCCAACCGCCGCGCCCGGTCCTCGAGCTGGCCGTAGCTGAGCGTGCCGTGGTCGTCGACATAGGCGGTCTTGCCGGCGCGGGCGCGATTGATCGCGAACAGGTGTTCGGCGAAGTTGAAGGGATCTTCTGGGTTCATCGTTTGTCTCCTCGGGTCGTTCACTTCACGCGGGGGTGGTGAACTGGATCTTTCCTTCGGGCAGAAGGTAGAGCACCAGCGCGCGGCCGCCGGCCACGGTGGGATGGTGCGCACTGCCGGGCGGGTACACGCACCAGCCGGCCGGCCGGCCGTCGAAGCTGGCCTCGCCTTCGAGCGGCATGATCAGGTCGATCTCGCCGTTCGGATGCGCGTGGTGCGGGCCCGCGATGTCGCGCATGTCGACCACGTCGACGCTGAAGCGGGCCAGCGCATCCTCGGCCTTGAAGACCCGGCCATAGCGGATGCCGCCGCCTTCGCGCTCGCACAGCCAGCCTTCGGCGACGCCTTCGACGCAGGCCTGCTTCAGGTCCTGGAAAGAGGCGCTGCCGGGGCCATGGTGACTGTTGAGCCAGCGGTCGAGCTCGCCGTCCAGGGGGCGGCCCGCGATCTGGCCGGCCAGGTCGGCCACGAGTTGGTGAAAGCTTTGTTTGGACATGGAGGGGTTACGAAGGAGGTGTGACTTGCGGCAATCGACTGGGTGCAGTATCTTGCCTGTGAGCGAACCATAAGCACCGGCCCAACTGGTGTCAAGCAATATAATGCATGTATGGTGTTAACCCTGAGGCCCCGCGCCCGACCAGCGAAAGCGAGACATGAATCAGCGAGCCGATGACGCGGTCCTCACCGTGCCGCCCGACGTACCGGCTTTGGATGAGGCAAAGAACCCGCTGCTGGTGGCGCTCGGCGAGCGGGTGCGCAACCTGCGCGCGCGGCGCGGCCTCACGCGCAAGGCGGTGGCGCTGGCGGCGGAAGTTTCGGAGCGCCACCTGGCCAACCTCGAATATGGCACCGGCAACGCCTCGATCCTGGTGCTGCAGCAGGTGGCGAATGCGCTGCAATGCTCGCTCGCCGAGTTGGTCGGCGACGTCACCACCATCTCGCCCGAATGGCTGCTGATCCGCGAGCTGCTCGAGGGCCGGGGCGAGGCCGACCTGCGGCGCGCGCGCATCGCGCTCGGCGAGCTGATGGGCACGGCAGCCGGCGATCCGGCCCGGAACCGGCGCATCGCGCTGGTCGGGCTGCGCGGCGCAGGCAAGTCCACCCTGGGCCAGATGCTGGCGGACGATCTCGACGTGCCGTTCATCGAGCTCAGCCGCGAGATCGAGAAGATCGCCGGTTGCAGCGTGCGCGAGATCCATGATCTCTATGGCACCAACGCCTACCGCCGCTACGAACGCCGGGCGCTGGAGGAAGCGGTGCAGATCTACGCCGAGGCGGTGATCGCCACGCCGGGGGGCATCGTGTCCGATCCGGCGACCTTCAACCAGTTGCTCGCGCACTGCACCACCGTCTGGCTGCAGGCGGCGCCCGAGGAGCACATGGGCCGCGTCGCCGCGCAGGGCGATACCCGCCCGATGGCTGCCAGCAAGGAAGCCATGGACGATCTGCGTCGCATCCTGAGCGGCCGGGCCGCCTTCTATTCGAAGGCCGACCTGAGTGTCGACACCAGCGGCCACGACCTGGCCCAGAGCTTCGCGCTGCTGCGCGACGCCGTCCGGGAGGCCATGAGTCCGCGGGACTGAAGCCGACTGTAAAAAATCATTCCGGGGGTTGACCCGCCCTTGAACATGCAGCATGATGCATGTTCCGGCGATCGATAGATGCACTATTCTTCTCGTCACCATACACCACCAGGAGACCCCGCATGAACGACAGCAGCTCAACCCCGCGCGTGGATTACCGCACCGATCCCACGCAATACCGCCACTGGAAGCTCAGCGTGGAAGGCCCGGTGGCCCGTCTGACGCTCGACATCGCCGAAGACGGCGGCATCCGCCCCGGCTACAAGCTCAAGCTCAACAGCTACGACCTGGGCGTGGACATCGAACTCAACGACGCCCTGAACCGGGTCCGCTTCGAACATCCCGAGGTGCGCTCCGTCATCGTCACCAGCGGCAAGGACCGCATCTTCTGCTCGGGCGCCAACATCTTCATGCTGGGCGTTTCGGGCCACGCCTGGAAGGTCAACTTCTGCAAGTTCACCAACGAGACGCGCAACGGGATCGAGGATTCGTCGAAGCATTCGGGGCTGAAATTCATCGCCGCGGTCAACGGCGCCTGCGCCGGCGGCGGCTACGAACTGGCCCTGGCCTGCGACGAGATCGTGCTGGTCGACGACCGCTCTTCATCGGTCTCGCTGCCCGAAGTGCCGCTGCTCGGCGTGCTGCCCGGCACCGGCGGCCTGACCCGCGTGACCGACAAGCGCCATGTGCGGCACGACCTGGCCGACATCTTCTGCACCAGCGTCGAAGGCGTGCGCGGCCAGCGCGCGGTCGACTGGCGCCTGGTCGACGCCATCGCCAAGCCGGCCCAGTTCGCCGCGGCAGTGCAGGAGCGCGCCGCCAAGCTGGCCGAGGGCAGCCACCGCCCTGCCGGTGCCAAGGGCGTGAGCCTGGCGCGCCTGGCCCGTGAAGACGGCGCCGACAGCCTGCGCTACGAGCACGTGGCCGTCGAGATCGATCGCGCCCGCCGTGTTGCCACCTTCACCGTGAAGGCGCCGCAGGGCGCGCAGCCCACCGACATCGCCGGCATCGAAGCGGCCGGCGCCGGCTGGTGGCCGCTGGCGATGGCGCGCCAGTTGGACGACGCGATCCTCAACATGCGCACCAACGAGCTCGACATCGGCACCTGGCTGTTCAGGACCGAGGGCGAGGCGCAGGCCGTGCTGGCCAGCGACGCCACGATGCTCGCGCACAAGGACCACTGGCTGGTGCGCGAGACCATCGGCCTGCTGCGCCGCACCCTGGCGCGGCTGGACGTGTCCTCGCGCAGCCTGTTCGCGCTCATCGAGGGCGGCTCCTGCTTCGCCGGCACGCTGGCCGAGATCGCCTTCGCGGCCGACCGCGCCTACATGCTGGCGCTGCCGGACGATGCGGCCAAGGCGCCGAAGCTCACGCTCGACGAATTCAACTTCGGCTTCTTCCCGCTGGTCAACGACCAGAGCCGCCTGCAGCGGCGCTTCTACGAGGAAACGGCACCGATGGAAGCTGCGCGCGCCGCGGCCGGCCGTGCGCTCGACGCCGACGAAGCGCTGGCGCTCGGCCTGGTGACGATGGCGCCCGACGACATCGACTGGAACGACGAGCTGCGCATCGCCATCGAGGAACGCGCCGCCATGTCGCCCGATGCCCTGACCGGACTGGAAGCCAACCTGCGCTTCGCCAGCCAGGAAAACATGAACACCCGCATCTTCGGGCGGCTCACCGCCTGGCAGAACTGGATCTTCAACCGCCCCAACGCCGTCGGCGAGAAGGGCGCCCTGAAGGTCTACGGCACCGGCCAAAAAGCCGGCTTCGACATGAACCGCGTTTGAATCGCCACCAAGGACACACGATGAGCACGATCAACTACAGCGAGAAGATCCCCAACAACGTCAACCTCGGCGAGGACCGCACCCTGCAGCGCGCGCTCGAAGGCTGGCAGCCGAACTTCATCAACTGGTGGGACGATGTCGGCCCCGATGGTTCCACCAACTACGAGGTCTACCTGCGCACCGCGGTCAGCGTCGACCCGCAGGGCTGGGCCCAGTTCGGCCACGTGAAGATGCGCGACTACCGCTGGGGCATCTTCCTGAACCCGGGCGACGCCAACCGCGAGATCCATTTCGGCGACCACAAGGGTGAAAAGGCCTGGCAGGACGTGCCCGGCGAGCACCGGGCGAACCTGCGCCGCATCATCGTCACGCAGGGCGACACCGAACCCGCGTCGGTCGAGCAGCAGCGCCACCTGGGCCTCACCGCGCCCAGCATGTACGACCTGCGCAACCTGTTCCAGATCAACGTGGAAGAGGGCCGCCACCTCTGGGCCATGGTCTACCTGCTGCACAAGCATTTCGGCCGCGACGGCCGCGAAGAGGCCGAGGCGCTGTTGCAGCGCACCTCGGGCGACGAGAACAACCCGCGCATCCTCGGCGCCTTCAACGAGAAGACGCCCGACTGGCTGGCCTTCTTCATGTTCACCTACTTCACCGACCGCGACGGCAAGTTCCAGCTGTCGGCCCTGGCCGAGAGCGCCTTCGATCCGCTGGCGCGCACCACCAAGTTCATGCTGACCGAAGAGGCGCACCACATGTTCGTGGGCGAGAGCGGCGTCTCGCGCGTGCTGCAGCGCACCGCGCAGGTGATGAACGAGCTGAAGACCGACGATCCCCAGAAGGTGCGCGCAGCCGGCGCCATCGACCTCGGCACCATCCAGCGCTACCTGAACTTCCACTACAGCGTGACCATCGACCTGTTCGGCGCCGACCAGTCGAGCAATGCCGCCATCTTCTACAGCTCGGGTCTCAAGGGACGCTACGAGGAAGGCAAGCGAGGCGACGACCATGTGCTCAAGGGCCAGACCTACAAGGTGCTCGAAGTGCAGAACGGCCAGCTCCTCGAGAAGGACGTGCCGATGCTCAACGCGCTCAACGAAGTGCTGCGCGACGACTTCATCAAGGATTCGGTGGCCGGCGTCGGCCGCTGGAACAAGGTGCTCGAGAAGGCCGGCATCCCGACCCGTCTCACCGTGCCGCACAAGGCCTTCAACCGCCAGATCGGCGCGCTGGCCGGCATCAAGATGTCGCCCGAGGGCCGCGTGGTGAACGAGCAGGAATGGGCAGCGAAGAAGAGCGAATGGCTGCCGACCCCCGAAGACTTCGCTTTCGTGGCATCGTTGATGGGCCGCGTGGTCGATCCGGGCAAGTTCGCCGGATGGATCGCGCCGCCGGTGATGGGCATCAACCGCCAGCCGGTGGATTTCGAGTACGTGCGCTTCTGCTGATCGATTCCTTCCCCTTCGGGGGAAGGCACAAGGAGAGCCCTCGCCGGCACGGAGGGCCCAAGGAGACACACGATGGATATGGCAGTCGACATCAACGTCATCAAGCAGCACCTGATCGACCCCGAGATCTGCATCCGCTGCAACACCTGCGAGGCGACCTGCCCGGTCAATGCCATCACGCACGACGACCGCAACTACGTGGTGCGCGCCGATGTGTGCAATGGTTGCATGGCCTGCATCTCGCCGTGCCCGACCGGCTCGATCGACAACTGGCGCACCATGCCCACGGTGCGCGCCTATTCGATCGAGGAGCAGCTCACCTGGGACGAACTGCCGGCCGAACTCACGCCCGAGCAGCTGGCGGCCGAAGGCGTGGCCGCACCTGGCGAAGCGCTGGTCCAGGTGGCGACGGCGCCGCCTCAGCCGGTGGCCGAAGCGGGCGAAGTCGCCTTCAACTCGGCGCAGTACGGTGCCACCGTGCCGCCCTGGTCGGCCGCGCACGCCTATACCAACCTGCATCCCCCGAAGAACCCGACCACCGCCACCGTGGTCGGCAACTTCAACTGCACCGAAGCCGGCTTCGAGAACCAGACCCACCACATCGTGCTGGACTTCGGCGCGATGCCCTTTCCGGTGCTCGAAGGCCAGTCGATCGGCATCATCCCGCCCGGCACCGACGCCAACGGCAAGGCGCACTTTGCGCGCCAGTACTCGATCGCCAGCCCGCGCAACGGCGAGCGGCCGGGCTACAACAACGTCTCGCTGACCGTGAAGCGGGTGCTCGAGGACCACCAGGGCCGGCCGGTGCGCGGCGTGGCCAGCAACTACGTGTGCGACCTCAAGGTCGGCGACAAGGTGCAGGTGATCGGGCCCTTCGGCACCTCGTTCCTGATGCCCAACCACCCGAAGTCGCACATCGTGATGATCTGCACCGGCACCGGCAGCGCCCCGATGCGCGCGATGACCGAATGGCGCCGGCGGCTGCGCAAGAGCGGCAAGTTCGAAGGCGGCAAGCTGATGCTCTTCTTCGGCGCGCGCACGCAGCAGGAGCTGCCGTATTTCGGCCCGTTGCAGACGCTGCCCAAGGATTTCATCGACATCAATTTCGCCTTCTCGCGCACCCCCGGAAGCCCCAAGCGCTACGTGCAGGACCTGATGCGCGAGCGCGCCGCCGACCTGGCCGAACTGCTCAGGGGCGGCCAGAGCCATTTCTATGTCTGCGGGCTGAAGAGCATGGAAGAGGGCGTGGTCTTGGCGCTGCGCGACGTCGCCGCCGAAGCCGGGCTCGACTGGGACGTGGTCGGGGCCGGCCTCAAGCGCGAAGGGCGGCTGCACCTCGAAACCTATTGATGAAGTTCGCCGAATTCCATGCCGGGCAGGTCATCGAGGCCGGCCCCTGCGAGCTCACCGAGGCCGAGCTGCTGCAGTTCGCGCGCGCCTACGACCCGCAGTGGTTCCACACCGACGCCGAGCGCGCTGCCCACGGGCCGTTCGGCGGGTTGATCGCGAGCGGCTGGCACACCTGCGGGATCGCGATGCGGCTCATCGCAGATGCCGCGCTCGCGGGCTCCGAATCCTTCGCATCGCCGGGCCTGCAATACGTCAAATGGCCGAATCCGGTGCGCCCGGGCGATCGCCTGCGGCTGGTCGCCGAGGTGATCGAAGCGCGCCGCTCGGACAAGCGCCCGACCCTGGGCATCCTGCGCTGGCGCTGGCGGCTCTTCAATCAGCGCCAGTTGCCGGTGCTCGACCTGGAAGCGACCAGCCTGTTCAAGCTGCTGCCGCATGTCTGAGGAGGTTTCCCGCATTGATGCGGCAAGGGTCCGGGGTTAGGCTCCTGGCGTGAAGCCCAGCACCGCACCTTTCATCCCCCGACTCACTCTCTACCGCCAGTGGCTGCGCGAGCAGCGCGGCCTGGACTTCGATTCCTACGATGCGCTCTGGCGCTGGTCGGTGACCGACCTCGGCGCCTTCTGGCAGAGCATCTGGGAGCACAGCGGCATGCATTCGCCGACGCCGGCGCATGCCGTGCTGGAAGCCCCGCGCATGCCCGGCGCGCGCTGGTTTCCGGGCGCCCAGGTGAACTACGCGCGCGAGGTGCTGCGCCACGTGGAGCCGGCGCATGCCGCCGGCATGCCGGCCATCCTGAGCGAGAACGAGCTCGGCGAGGTGCGCGAGATCTCGTGGCCCGAATTGCGCCGCCAGGTCGCCGCCTTGGCGCTCGTGCTGCGCGAGCTCGGGGTGGCGCGCGGCGACCGGGTCGCGGCCTACCTGCCCAATGCGCCCGAGGCCTTGATTGCCTTCCTGGCCTGTTCGAGCATCGGCGCCGTGTGGAGCGTGTGCGCGCCGGACATGGGCACCGCCGCCGTGGTCGACCGCTTCCGCCAGATCGAGCCGGTGCTGCTGATCGCGGTCGACGGCGTCTATTACGGCGGCAAGGCGCTGGACCGCAGTGCCGTGGTCGAGCAATTGCGCGCGGCGCTGCCCAGCGCGCGCAAGCTGGTGGTGGTGCGCACGCCGTTCGCAGAGCGCCGCATCGCCGCCGACGTCGAATGGGCCGGCGCGGCGGCGCGCGACGATGCGGCGGTCGCTGCCTTCGAGCCCGAGTGGCTGCCTTTCGACCATCCGCTGTGGATCCTGTATTCGAGCGGCACCACCGGCCTGCCGAAGGCGATCGTGCACGGGCAGGGCGGCGTGATCCTCAACATGTACGCCTGCGGGCTGCACCACGACCTCGGCCCGAGCTACAGCGCCAACAACTTCGGCGAGCGCTATCACTGGTATTGCTCCACCGGCTGGGTGATGTGGAACTCGCAGCTGTCCGGACTGGCCTTCGGCGTCACCTGCTGCCTCTATGACGGCCATCCGGCCGGCAGCAAGGACAAGCCCGACTGGGGCGTGCTGTGGCGCTTCGTCGCGCGCCACCGGGTCACCTTCTTCGGTGCCGGCGCCGCCTATTTCGCGAACTGCATGAAGGCCGGCCTGGTGACGCGCGAGGCCGGCGACCTCTCCCGGGTGCGTGCGCTCGGCAGCACCGGCTCGCCGCTGGCGGAGGACACCCAGCGCTGGTGCAGCGCGCAGCTCGACCGGCCCTTCATCTACAACATCTCGGGCGGCACCGATTTCTGCGGTGCCTTCGTCGGCGGCAACCGCGAGTTGCCGGAGGTGCCGGGCCAGATGCAGTGCCGCTTTCTGGGCGCCTCGGTCGAGGCCTGGAACGAGGCCGGCCAGCCGGTCATCGGCGAGGTCGGCGAACTGGTCTGCACCCAGCCCATTCCGTCCATGCCGCTCTATTTCTGGGGCGACGAGGGCAACGCACGGCTGCTGTCGAGCTATTTCGACACCTATCCCGGCGTCTGGCGCCACGGCGACTGGATCAAGATCGGCGCCGACGGCGGCTGCATCATCTACGGCCGCAGCGACGCCACCATCAACCGCCAGGGCCTGCGCATGGGCACCAGCGAGATCTACAGCGCGGTCGAGGCCCTGGACGAGGTGGTCGATTCGATGGTGGTCGATCTCGAATACCTGGGCCGCGAGAGCTACATGCCGCTGTTCGTGGTGCTGCGCGAGGGCGCCGTGCTCGACGATGCGCTGTGCCAGCGCATCAACCAGGCGATCCGCAGTTCGCTGTCGCCGCGCTTCCTGCCGGACGGCATCTTCCAGGTGGCGGAGATTCCGCGCACGCTGTCCGGCAAGAAGCAGGAGCTGCCGATCAAGAAGCTGCTCCTGGGCCAGCCGATCGAGAAAGTCGTGAACCGCGAGGCGATGGCCAATCCGGCCAGCCTGGACTGGTATGTGGCCTTCGCCGAGCGCCACGCCCGATCGCTGCAGCCCGCAGACGGCTCATAGTCCTCGGCCGGCGCAGCCTGGGGGCGAGCAACAATTACAACCAGTGCCCGTTCGACGGCATCTCGATGCGGGTGCCGGGCGGGCCCTCGGTGTCCACCAGCGCGCCGAGGAACACGCTCATGAGCGAGATGAAGATGCTCGCGAACATCGCGGTCCAGAAGCCCGAGACCTTGAATCCGCGCACCAGCGCCGACACCAGCAGGATCATCAGTGCATTGATGACCAGGAGGAACAGGCCGAAAGTCAGCAAGGTCAGCGGCAGGGTCAGCACGATCAGCAGCGGCTTGACCACCGCATTGGCGAAGCCCAGCAGCAGCGCCGACACCACCAGCGACGAGGTGCTCTCGAACTTGATTCCGCGGAAGATGTAGCTCGCCACCCAGAGTGAAAGGGCCGTGATGGCCCAGTGCAGGAGGAAGGGCACCAGGGAGTTCAGCATGACGGGGCTCGCGTTTCGTGTCTGTCGATGGATCGGATCGCCCGATCATATCGGCGCGGCGGCGCATGCGCCCAAACATGAACGTGAACGTACACGTTGATGTAGAATGGCGCGATCGTGGCCATCGAACCGGAATCCCTCACCGTCCGCGCCGCCGCGGCCCGCCTCGGCGTCACGCCCCGCACCCTCAAGTACTACGAGGAACTGGGCATCGTGGTGCCGGTGCGCAGCCACAGCCGCTACCGCCTTTACGAGAGCGCCGACCTGGTCAAGCTGGCGCGGGTGCTGCGGCTGCGATCGCTCGGTTTCTCGCTGACGTCGATCACCGCGATGCTGCAGCAGCCCTTCGTCGAGCCGGCAGGCGGGGGCCGGCCCCGCCTGTCGGAGTCCTCGCTGAAGACACTGCGCCGGACGCTGGCCGATCAACTCGAGGCGATCGACGCCCGCGTGGCGCAGGTCCGCCGCGAACTCAAGGAGGCGGCCACTCTGCAGTCGCAGTTGCGCCGTGACATCGACTATGTCGAGCGGCGGCTGGCCGGCGAGCCACCCGAATCGGCACTCGAGGAGCGCAGCCGTGATCGGGAAGGTACGCCTTGAACACCGCTGCGCCTGCGCTGCGGTCGGCGCCCGCCCCGTCCGGCCGAGGCATCGACGTCCTGGTGCTGATGCCCTGGGTCATCGGCCTGGTGACCGGCATCGACTATTTCGACAATGCCCTGTTCGCCTTCTTTGCAAGCTACATCGCCGGCGGCGTGAACGCATCGGCCGACGAACTCGTCTGGGCATCGAGCGCCTATGCGCTGGGCGCGGTGCTCGGCATCCTGCAGCAACATGCCTGGATCGAGCGCCTGGGTTATCGGCGCTACCTGGCCATCTGCATGTTCGCCTTCGCGCTCGGCGGGGTCGGCGCGGCGCTGTGTGAGAACCCGCTGCAGCTGATGGCCGCACGCGGCTTCCAGGGCTACTTCGTCGGGCCGATGCTGGGCGCCTGCCGGATCCTGATCCAGATCGGCATCGCCCCGGCGCGCCGTGCCAAGGCGCTGCGCGCCTTCATGGTGCTGCTCGTCTTCGGCGGCGCCCTGGCGCCGATCGCCGGCGCCTTCCTGGTCACCCATTTCGAATGGCGCTCGCAGTTCTTCTGCAGCGTTCCGCTGGCGCTGCTGGCGGGCTTGCTGGTGCTGTGGGTGCTGCCCGACATCGGCGACGTCGCACCGCAGGAACGCACCGAGCCGCACTACCTGGCCTATGGCGTCTTCGCGCTGGCGCAGGCGGCGCTGCAGGTGGTGCTGACGCGCACCCACTTCGAGCTCTTCACGGGCTCGCCGACCCTGATCGGCCTGACGCTCGCCTCGGTCGCCGGACTGGCCTGGTTCGGCTTCCAGCAGTGGCGTCACCCAGCGCCGCTGGTGCGGCTCGATGCCCTGCGCCAGTCGACCTTCCAGGTGGGGCTGGCGCTCTACGTCGTCTACTACTACCTTTCGACCGGCTACAGCTACCTGCTGCCGCGCCTGATGGAAGGCGGCCTCGGCTTCACCGTCGGGGATACCGGTTACTTCACGGGTGCCACCTCGATCCTTTCGAGCCTGCTGATCTTCGTCTACCTGCGGTATTCGGCGCGCGTGACGCACAAGAAATGGCTGATCGTGCCGGGCTTCGGCATCGCCGCAGCCGCGGCCTGGTGGTTCGCGCAGATGT
>DASXKG010000687.1:0-3344 GCA_036496965.1 Variovorax sp. | reverse complement strand
CGTAGGGCGCCAGGTCGGTCTTGTTGATGACGAAGAGGTCGCTCTTGGTGATGCCCGGGCCGCCTTTGCGCGGAATCTTCTCGCCGGCGGCGACGTCGATGACATAGATCGTCAGGTCCGAGAGCTCAGGGCTGAAGGTGGCCGCCAGGTTGTCGCCGCCGGATTCGACGAAGACCACGTCCGCGTCCGGAAACCGGGCCAGCATGCGGTCGATGGCCTCGAGGTTGATCGAGGCGTCCTCGCGGATCGCGGTATGCGGGCAGCCGCCGGTTTCCACGCCCATGATGCGTTCGGCCGGCAGCGCGCCGGCGACCGTCAGCAGCCGCTGGTCTTCCTTGGTGTAGATGTCGTTGGTGATCGCCACCAGGTCGTAGCGGTCGCGCATCGACTTGCAGAGCATTTCCAGCAGCGTGGTCTTGCCGGAACCGACCGGCCCGCCGATGCCCACGCGCAGCGGCGGCAGCTTCTTGCTGCGGTGGGGGATGTGGTGCAGGGGTGTGGCCATGGGGGTGCTCAGCTTCTGAAGAGTCGCGAATACTGGATTTCGTGGCGGGCCGAGAGCACGGCGAGCATCGGTGAGAAGGCCTGCCGGTCCTCGTCCGCCAGTGTGATCGCGTACGCGACCGCCGTGGGGATTTCCGCGCTCAGCCGGCCGAGGATGCGCTGGCCGGCGCTCTGGCCGAGCGGCACCGCCTTCACCGCGGCCCCGGCCAGGTTCTCGGCCCAGCCGAAAGCATAGGCCAGGCAGGCATCGTGCACCGAGGCCTCGGTGCGCGCGGCGGCGAAGGCGAAGGCGATCGGGTGGCTGGCCGGCAGCGACTCGAACGCGGCCGCGGCGTCGGCGTGATGCAGCTTCAGCCATTCGACGAAGGAGCGGCCCATCTGTTCGGTCTGCAGCAGGAACTCGGCCGATTCGCGGGTCTGGAACACCCAGTCGTTGAGGCGGCGGATGCGCGCCATGTCGCGCCGGCGCCAGGCGTCGACCGCCTGCGCGACCACCGCGAGATCGGCGCGGGCCAGCGTCAGGTGCAGCTGGTCGGCCAGCCAGTCGGAGGCCGCTTCCTCGCTGTCCAGGCCGGCCCACTCGATGGCCGCCTCCAGCCCTTCCGAGTAGGAAAAGCCACCCACCGGGAGGGCCGGCGAGGCCAGCCAGATCAGCTGCAGCAGGCTGGCGGCGGGCAGGGCCGCCGGTGCTGCGGCTTCCATCAGTGGGAATGGCCGTGGTGGTCGTGCCCGTGGCCGTGATCGTGATCGTGATCGTGATCGTGATCGTGATCGTGATCGTGATCGTCGTGCACCGCCGGCGCACCCGCACAGGCGTCCGGATGCAGCACCGGCCCCACCGGCGCCGCGCCATGCGCGCCATAGGCGCCGCCTTCGGGCTCGAAGGCCTCCTCGGCCTCGCGCACGATCAGGTGCATCGAACGCAGCATCCCGGCCAGCACATGGTCGGGCTCGATCTTCAGGTGGTCGGGCTTGAGCTCGATCGGCACATGCCGGTTGCCGAGGTGGTAGGCGGCCCGGATCAGGTCGAAGGGCGAGCCGTGCTCGCTGCAATGGGTGATCACCAGCACCGGCTGGGGCGAGGCGATGACGCGCACCAGCGAGCCGTCCTCCACCACCAGCACGTCGCCCCCGCGCACGGCCGTGCCGCGCGGCAGGAACACGCCGATCTGCCGGCCTTGCGAATCGGTGGCATCGAAGCGGCTCTTCTGGCGCAGGTCCCAGTCGAGCTCGATGGTGGCAGCGCGCTTGAGCAGCACGGGGGCGAGGCCCTTGCCTTGGGGCATGAGTTTGTTGGCGGTGAGCATGGGTGGATTTGCGATTCGATGGGCGAGGCGCTAATATAACGTCTGTTATAACGTTTCGACGAATGGAGTTTCGCATGTCGGCCCTCAAACTGACTCAGATCGGCAATTCGGTCGGCGTCATCTTGCCCAAGGAAGTACTGGCGCGCCTGAAGGTCGAAAAGGGCGACACCCTGTTCTTGACCGACGCGGCAAATGGCGTCACGTTGACACCTTACGACCCGGAGGTGGAAGAACAATTGAAGTTGGGGCGTGAGTTCATGCGCGAATACCGTGACACCTTCCACCAGCTTGCCAAGTGAGCGAATGGAGATGGATCGACCGCGGTTCGTTGATCTTGCTGCATGACGAGAGCCTCGCGGAACATGGCGGCGCAGCCGGCCTGCGAGACGAGGGCCTGCTCCGATCGGCGTTGGCTCGGCCTCTCCATCTGGTCGCCTACGGCGAGCCTGACTTGGCTGACCTGGCCGCTGCCTATGGCATTGGCATCGCCAAGAACCATCCTTTTGTCGACGGCAACAAGCGAGCCGGGTTCCTCGCCGTCGGCTTGTTCCTGGCTCTGAACGGGCAGCGCCTGGTCACGACCCAGACGGACGCGACGTTGACGATGCGCGATGTCGCTGCCAGTGCGATGACGGAAAAAGCCTTCGCCCAATGGATCCGCGAGCGTCTCAAGCCGCGCCCTGGCTGACATTCAGAACAAGAAATACCGCTGCGTCATCGGCAGCGAAACCGCCGGATCGCAGACCAGCAGCTGGCCGTCGGCCCGCACCGCATAGGTCTGCGCATCGATCTCCATCTTCGGCGTCCAGCCGTTGTGCACCATGTGCTGCTTGCGCACGCCGCGGATGTTCTTCACCGCGGCCAGCGGCTTGGCCAGGCCGTAGCGCTCGCCGATGCCGGCGGCCAGGCCCGCCTGCGAGACGAAGCTGAGCGAGCTCTTCGCCAGCGCGCCGCCGTAGGCGCCGAACATCGCCCGGTAGTGCACCGGCTGCGGCGTCGGGATGGAGGCGTTGGGGTCTCCCATCGCGGCCATGGCGATGGTGCCCCCCTTGATGATGGTGAAGGGCTTGACGCCGAAGAAGGCCGGCTTCCAGACCACCAGGTCGGCCCACTTGCCGATCTCCACGCTGCCCACCTCGTGCGCGATGCCGTGCGCGAGCGCCGGGTTGATGGTGTACTTGGCCACGTAGCGCTTGGCGCGGAAGTTGTCGTGCCGCTCGCTGTCGCCCGGCAGCTTGCCGCGCTGGGCCTTCATCTTGTGCGCGGTCTGCCAGGTACGGATGATCACCTCGCCGACCCGGCCCATGGCTTGCGAGTCGGAGCTGAACATGCTGATCGCACCCAGGTCGTGCAGGATGTCCTCGGCGGCGATGGTCTCCTTGCGGATGCGGCTTTCGGCGAAGGCCAGGTCCTCGGCGATGCCCGGGTCGAGGTGGTGGCAGACCATCAGCATGTCCAGGTGCTCGTCGACCGTGTTCACCGTGTAGGGGCGCGTCGGGTTGGTCGAGGACGGCAGCACGTGCGGCACGCCGC
>DASXKG010000686.1:0-4534 GCA_036496965.1 Variovorax sp. | reverse complement strand
GCCTATTCGCCGGCGCCGCGGGAAGTCTTCGAAGAGGCGCTCGCGCTGGCCGAGGGCGCGACGGCACGCGATGCCGTTGTGCAGAGCAGCCTGGCGCGCGCCTTTCCCGCGCTCGACTGGGCCGCGTTGACGCCGGGTATCTGGGGCCGTGCCGCGGCCTGGGACCAGCCGCTGGCAGACGGCGACCGCATCGAACTGTGCCGCCCGCTCAGTGTCGATCCGAAGATCGCGCGGCGCGAGCGGTTTCGCCAGCAGGGCGCGCGCGGAACGGGGCTTTTCGCGCGCCGCCGCAAGGGCGGCAAAGCTGGGTATTGAGCCCCCGCGCTCCGGCCTGGCCTCTTCTACTTGCAGTCGGAGTCGATGACCGACTGGATGCGCTTTTGCTCCGCGGCACGCGCGTCATCGTCCATGACGATGCGCTCGCCATGGGCGTCGACCTGGGCCACGCGCATGCCGCTGTCCAGCGTTGCCTTGCCCTGGCGCGCCCGGTCGCAGTTTTCCGACTTGGCCTGGGCAAGTTTCTCGGATTCGGCAGCCTGTTTGGCCTTCTCGGCTTCCTCGGCCTTGCGCTTTTGCTCCTCGAGATTCTTGTCGACACCACCGCCCTTGGGGGGGCTCAGGGGGGGTGCTGCGCTGCCGGCGGCCTGGACATCCGGAGCGCCGGGTGCCGGTGTGGTCGTGCGCCTGGGCGCCGGACGGTGCAGGATGTTCTCATCCGGTATGTCGGGCGGCGGCGCCTGATCGCTGAAGACTTTCTTGTGGTCCTTGTCGATCCATTGCCATTGGGCATCCGCGCCCAGGGGCAGCAGGCACACCGAGACAAGGGCCAGCAGAGGAAGGAATTTCATGGACGGAAGTTTAGCGCTGCCTTACGTTTTGCAACTTGATGGCTGGCGTTTTTGCAACGTATTGCGCGGTATTCAGTCCTGTTTCGAGCGGCAACCTGCACCGGGCGACGCAATTCCCTTTGCCGGAACCAGCGGCAGGCCATCGTTACAATCCGTCTTTTGGAGCTTCACCCATGCGCCTTCTCGGCAAAGCGCTCACCTTCGACGACGTGTTGTTGGTGCCAGCGTTCTCCCAGGTCCTGCCCAAGGACACCACCCTCGCCACCCGGCTCTCCCGAAACATCACGCTGAACCTGCCGCTCGTTTCCGCGGCGATGGACACCGTGACCGAAGCCCGGCTGGCGATCGCCATGGCCCAGGAAGGCGGCATCGGCATCGTGCACAAGAACTTCACGCCGGCCGAGCAGGCGGCGCAGGTGGCGAAGGTGAAGCGCTATGAATCCGGCGTGCTGCGCGATCCGGTCGTGATCACGCCCAAGCACACGGTGCGGGAGGTGATGGCACTGTCTGACCAGCTGGGCATCTCGGGCTTTCCGGTCTGCGACGCGGGCAAGGTGGTCGGCATCGTCACCGGCCGCGACCTGCGTTTCGAAAACCGCTACGAGGTGCCGGTGAACGAGATCATGACGCGGCGCGAGCGGCTGATCACCGTGCCCGACGGCACCACGCTGGCGGACGCCAAGGCCCTGCTCAACAAGCACAGGCTGGAGCGGCTGCTGGTGATCAACGAGGCCTGGGAGCTCAAGGGCCTGATCACCGTCAAGGACATCACCAAGCAGACCAGCTTCCCGAATGCGGCGCGCGACGCCAGCGGGCGCCTGCGGGTGGGTGCGGCAGTCGGCGTCGGCGAGGGCACCGAGGAACGTGTCGAGGCGCTGGTCAAGGCCGGTGTCGATGCCATCGTGGTCGACACCGCCCATGGCCACAGCGCCGGCGTGATCGAGCGCGTGCGCTGGGTCAAGAAGAACTACCCGCAGGTCGACGTGATCGGCGGCAACATCGCCACCGGCGACGCGGCCCGTGCGCTGGCCGACGCCGGCGCCGACGCGGTGAAGGTCGGCATCGGCCCCGGGTCGATCTGCACCACCCGCATCGTGGCCGGCGTGGGCGTGCCGCAGATCATGGCGGTGGACAACGTGGCCACCGCACTCCAGGGCACCGGCATTCCGCTCATCGCCGACGGCGGCATCCGCTATTCGGGCGACATCGCCAAGGCCATTGCCGCCGGCGCCAGCACCGTGATGATGGGCGGCATGTTCGCCGGCACCGAGGAGGCGCCGGGCGAAATCGTGCTGTTCCAGGGCCGCAGCTACAAGAGCTACCGCGGCATGGGGTCCATCGGCGCCATGCAGCAGGGCAGCGCCGACCGCTACTTCCAGGAATCGACCACCGGCAACCCGAACGCCGACAAGCTGGTGCCCGAGGGCATCGAGGGCCGCGTGCCCTACAAGGGCTCGATGGTGTCGATCGTCTACCAGATGTCCGGCGGGCTGCGCGCCAGCATGGGCTACTGCGGCTGCGCGACGATCGAGGACATGAAGAACAAGGCCGAGTTCGTCGAGATCACCACGGCCGGCATCCGCGAGAGCCACGTGCACGACGTGCAGATCACCAAGGAAGCGCCGAACTACCGGGCTGAGTAAATGGCCCCCACGCTCCCCCACTGCGTGTGGGTCGCTGCCCCCCAAGGGGGCCGCAGGCCGCCTTGGGGCGGCCCGGCGCCGGCCTGAATGGCCCCCACGCTCCCCCACTGCGTGTGGGTCGCTGCCCCCCGAGGGGGCCGCAGGCCGCCTTGGGGCGGCCCGGCGCCGGCCTGAGCTCAATCTGGCCTGATTTTTTGAATCGGGCCAGATTCGCTTAGAATCCGGGCTGGATCATCCCTCCGGCCCGCATGCACTCCCTCGGCATCTCCGAAGCCAAGAACAACTTCTCGGCCCTGATCGACCTGGTCGAGAAGGGCGAGGAAGTGCGCATCACGCGGCATGGCAAGGAAGTCGTGCGGATGCTGCCGATGCGCCGCAAGCCGGTCATCACCGACCTGCAGATCGAGCGCGAGCTGGGACAGATCGACGCACTGCATGCCACCATCGGGCCGGGTCCCTCGGTGCGCGCACTGCGCGACGAAGGGCGGCAGTCGTGACGGCCTTCGTCATGGATGCCTCGATCACCTCGGCCTGGCTGCTGCCCGATCAGGCCAATGCCCACACGCGCAAGCTCTACGCGGCCATCCGGCGCGACGAAGTCGAGCCCCAGGCGCCGAATGCCTGGCAATGGGAGTGCGCCAATATCCTCGCCAACGGCGTGCGCAGCGGCCGCATCCCGCCCTCCGCGGTCGAGGGGCTGTGGAGCGTGCTGGACGCCATCCGCCATCGGGTCGAACTGCACGAACTGGCGCCGGCCCAGCACAAGGCCGTGCTCGCCGTGGCCATCGATGCCGGCGTGTCGCTCTACGACGCGGGTTACCTCTGGCTGGCCCGCTCGCTCGATCTCCCGCTCGCCACCTTCGATTCCCAACTCATCCAGGCGGCGCCGCAAGCGGGCGTGCGCCTCTTCGACATTTCAACGCTCTGAGTCTTTGCCATGCAACACGACAAGATCCTCATCCTCGACTTCGGCTCGCAAGTCACGCAGCTGATCGCCCGCCGCGTGCGCGAGGCCCATGTGTTCTCCGAGGTCCATCCCTGCGACGTCACCGACGAATGGGTGCGCGAATTCGCCAAGGACGGCACGCTCAAGGGCGTGATCCTGTCGGGCAGCCATGCCAGCGTCTACGAAGACACGACCGACAAGGCGCCGCAGGCGGTGTTCGAGCTCGGCGTGCCGGTGCTGGGCATCTGCTACGGCATGCAGACCATGGCGCACCAGCTGGGCGGCAAGGTCGAGGGCGGCCACAAGCGCGAGTTCGGCTTTGCGGCCGTGCGCGCTCGCGGCCATACCGAGCTGCTGCGCGACATCGCCGATTTCACGACCGACGAGGGCCACGGCATGCTCAACGTCTGGATGAGCCATGGCGACAAGGTGACCGAACTGCCGCCTGGCTTCAAGCTGATGGCCTCGACCGAGAGCTGCCCGATCGCCGGCATGGCCGACGAGGCGCGGCATTTCTATGCGGTGCAGTTCCACCCCGAAGTCACGCACACGCAACAGGGCCACGCGATCCTCGAGCGCTTCGTCCTGGGCATCTGCGACGCCCGGCCGGACTGGGTCATGCGCGACCACATCGCCGAGGCCGTGGAGACCATCCGCCAGCAGGTGGGCGACGAGGAAGTGATCCTCGGCCTGTCTGGCGGCGTCGATTCGTCGGTGGCCGCGGCGCTGATCCACCGCGCCATCGGCGACCAGCTGACCTGCGTCTTCGTCGACCACGGCCTGCTGCGGCTGAACGAAGGCGACATGGTAATGGAGATGTTCGTCGGCCAGCTGCACGCCAAGGTGATCCGGGTCGATGCCAGCGAGTTGTTCCTCGGCAAGCTGGCTGGCGTGAGCGACCCCGAGGCCAAGCGCAAGATCATCGGCGGCGAGTTCGTCACCGTGTTCAAGCAGGAGGCTGCCAAGCTCACCAGTGCGGGCGCGAAGGGCGCCAAGTGGCTGGCGCAGGGCACTATCTATCCCGATGTAATCGAATCCGGCGGCGGCGCCGGCGCGGCCAATATCAAGAGCCACCACAACGTCGGCGGCCTGCCGGA
>DASXKG010000685.1:0-2704 GCA_036496965.1 Variovorax sp. | reverse complement strand
GGTGAAACATAGTCGGTGCTGGAACCCGAGAAGACGCAGGCCGCGCCGGGAATCCTGCCGTGCACCGCACCGTCCGGATCGATCTGCAGCGTGCCGGGGTAGACCTCGGCCGGACTCTGGACGCCGGTGTCCTGCTGCGCGACGAAGAGCAGGAAGGGGCCGCTCCAGTTGCCCGGATAGTGGCTGTAGTCCTGCGCCTGCAGCGCTGCCGCACCAGCCAGCGAGGACGCTGCAACGACGGCCAGGAGGAGGATGCGCATCGCTGGATGGTAGCGGCTGCGCCCCTTCGGTCGCGCGCTGTCCGACATGGGTATTCACGCACGCGGGGCGCGCGGCGAGCCGGTAGCATGCACGCTTTTGTCTTGAGACCAAGGAGGGAATTCATGCAAGGTCGTCGTCATTGGCATGCGCTCGCAGGCGCGTTTGCGCTGTTTGCTGTCGCCGGCGCCGCGTGGGCGCAGAACTATCCGACCAAGCCGATCGAGCTTCAGGTGCCCTTCGCGCCGGGGGGCACCACGGACATCGTGGCGCGCGTGATTTCCGAGCCGCTCAGCAAGGAACTCGGACAGAGCGTGGTCGTGGTCAACCGGCCGGGCGGCGGCGGCATCGTGGGCGCCTACGAAACCGCGCGCGCCGCGCCGGACGGCTACAAGCTCGGCATCGCGACGGTGTCCAGCACGGCGGCCAACCCGGCCATCAACCCGAAGACGCCTTACGACCCGATCAAGGATTTCACGCCGATCACCAACATCGCGGCCACGCCCAACATCATCGCGGTCAACCCGAAGTTCCCGGCCAGGAACTACGCGGAGTTCGTCGCCGAGCTGAAGCGCAATCCGGGCAAGTATTCCTTCGCCTCCTCGGGCACGGGCGGCATCGGCCATCTGCTGATGGAGACCTACAAGAGCCTGACCGGCACCTTCGTGACCCACATCCCGTACCGCGGTGCCGGACCAGCGCTGAATGACGTGGTGGGCGGCCAGGTCATGATCATGTTCGACAACCTGCCGTCGGCGCTGCCCTTCATCAAGTCCGGCCAGCTGGTGCCGATCGTGGTGGCGGCGCCCGAGCGGGTGGCGGGACTGCCCGACGTGCCGACCTTCAAGGAGGTCGGCCTGGAGCCGGTCAATCGCATGGCCTACTACGGCATCCTGGGTCCGAAGGGCCTGCCCAAGGAGGTGGTCGACAAGGTCGGCGCGGCCGTCAAGAAAGCGGTGCAGGACCCGGCGGTGCGCAAGCGCATCGAGGACACCGGCTCGCTGGTGGTCGCCAATTCGCCCGAGGAGTTCGCGGCGCAGATCAAGGCTGAACTGGCGGTCTACAAGGAGGTCGTGGCCAAGCAGAAGCTGGCGCTGGATTGACGCGCTCGGGTCGGCCCGGCGCCGGCCCTGGATCGAATTCTTCACGCTTCCGGGCCGCCCGCGTTGCCGGGCGGCTTTTTCTTTTGCTATCTTGCATCGCATGACCGCGGCCCCCACCGACACGCCCGCCGATTCGCCCGGCATCGACGATTTCATCGATGCCCTCTGGCTCGAGGACGGGCTGTCCAAGAACACGCTGGCCGCCTACCGGCGCGATCTGGCGCTGTTCGCCCATTGGCTCCGGGCGCAGCGCGGCAAGCCGCTCGATGACGCCCGTGAAAACGACCTGCAGGCCTACATGGGCGCGCGCCTGTCGGACAAGGGCAAGGCGACATCGGCCAACCGGCGCCTGACGGTCTTCAAGCGCTACTACCGCTGGGCCCTGCGCGAGCGGCGCATCACGGCCGATCCGAGCCTGCGCCTGGCCCCGGCGCGGCAGATGCCGCGGGCGATCAAGACACTGTCGGAGAAGCAGGTCGACGACCTGCTGGCCGCGCCCGACATCGACACGCCGCTCGGGCTGCGCGACCGGGCCATGCTCGAACTGATGTATGCCAGCGGGTTGCGGGTGAGCGAGTTGGTCGGGCTCAGGGTGTTCGACATGAGCCTGAACGACGGCGTCCTGCGCGTGCTCGGCAAGGGCAACAAGGAGCGGCTGGTGCCCTTCGGCGGCGAGGCGCGGCGCTGGATCGAACGCTACCTGAGCGATGCGCGACCGCTGATCCTCGATGCGCAGCAGACGCCCGACCTGTTCGTCACCGCGCGCGGTGCGGGCATGACGCGCGTGATGTTCTGGGTCATCGTGAAGAAGAACGCCCTGGCCGCCGACATCCACGTGCCGCTCTCGCCGCACACGCTGCGCCACGCCTTCGCCACGCACCTGCTCAACCACGGGGCGGACCTGCGTGCCGTGCAACTCCTGCTGGGCCATGCGGACATTTCGACCACCACCATCTACACGCATGTGGCACGCGAGCGGCTCAAGCAGATGCACGCCAAGCATCATCCCAGAGGATAGTGTTGCTCGCCCCCCGGCTTCGCTCACTTCGTGTAGCGGTCTCCCCCCTGCCGGGGGGCAACACCAGCGGCCCGGCGAAGCCGGTTCCGCGGTGTTTCACGAAGGGGCCTGGCTGCGCCGGCCGGGCGGCAAAATCGGGGGTGTGTGCTGAATTCGGGGTTGTCGTGATGTCGTCGAAGATTGCGCTGCGTGTCGTGGAAGCGCTCATGGTCGTGCTGCCGGGGATCTGTGCCCCTTTGGCGCAGGCACAGGTGGTGCCTCGGGTGATCTACATGATCATTGCCTATCCGCCGGGCGGCGTGAGCGACGTGATCGGCCGGGCCCT
>DASXKG010000684.1:0-4591 GCA_036496965.1 Variovorax sp. | reverse complement strand
CAGGGACATGGCAAACTGGCCGTCGGTCGAGCTTTGGCGCTATCGAAACCCTAGCGAAGAGAGGCCATAGGCCGAGCGGTGGAGGTGCTCAGGTCTTCCGTTGTGTTCCAAATTGTAAGAGCGTAGTGCTAAAGTTTTGGCATCGCCTTTGCATCTGCCTCGGCAAGCCCGTCGTGGCACGCCGAAACCCAGCATCTCCCCCTTCATGGAAAAACCCAGCTGCGTCGTTGTCATCCTGAGCTTCAATTCCGCAGCGATCATCCGTGAAACGGTGACGGCAGCGAAGCAGGTCAGCCCCCATGTCTTCGTGGTCGACTCGCATTCCACGGACGACACGCCGGCCATCCTTGCGGCCCTGGACTGCACCGTGGTGCAACGCCCCTTCGCCAACTACAGCGACCAGCGCAACTGGGCCATCGCCCAGGTGGAGTCCGACTACCAGTGGCAGCTGCACCTCGACGCGGACGAGGTGCTCGATGCCGCCTCGATCGCAGAAATCCAGTCGCTCTTGGCCGGCCGGCCGCCCTTCGATGCCTACATGCTGCGCCGGCGCGACTATTTCATGGGCAAGATGCTGCGCTACAGCGGCGTGAATCCCTGGCACCTGCGCCTCTTTCGCTCCGGCACCGGCCGTTGCGAATCGCGGCTCTACGATCAGCACTTCATCAGCAGCGCCAGGCCCGGCCGGCTCGAAGGCTTCATGCACGACAAGAACTCGGCCCGGCTGGCCGACTGGATCGCCAGCCACAACCGCTGGAGCGACGCCGAGGTGCGCGAAAAGCTGGGGCCGCGCGGACCCGCCGCCGCCAACGTGCTGCAGCCACGGCTGCTGGGCGACGCGCGCGAACGCACCCGCTTCGTGAAGGAGATCTACTACCGGCTGCCGATCGGCATGCGGGCGCTCGGCTACTTCATCTACCGTTATGTCTTCCGGCTCGGCTTTCTCGACGGCACCACCGGCTTCTATTTCGCCTTTTTCCAGGCCCTGTGGTTCCGGATGCTGATCGACGCGAAGATGTACGAACAACGCCACCTGCCGTCTTCGAAGTGAATTTCGACTTTTCCAGGAAGTGATCACGCGCATGCGCCAATACAACGCCTCCAAGAGAATGCTGGTCACCGGCGGCGCCGGTTTTCTCGGCAGCCACCTGTGCGACCGGCTGATCGAACAGGGCCACGACGTGCTCTGCGTCGACAACTTCTTCACCGGCACCAAACGCAACGTCGAGCATCTGCTGGACCATCCGCGCTTCGAGCTGATGCGCCATGACGTCACCTTTCCGCTGTACATCGAGGTCGACGAGATCTACAACCTCGCCTGCCCGGCCTCGCCGGTGCACTACCAGCACGACCCGGTGCAGACCACCAAGACCAGCGTGCACGGCGCGATCAACATGCTCGGGCTGGCCAAGCGGGTGCGCGCCAAGATCCTGCAGGCCTCCACCAGCGAGGTCTACGGCGACCCGGAGATCCATCCGCAGGTGGAGGCCTACTGGGGCCGGGTGAATCCGATCGGCCTGCGCAGCTGCTATGACGAAGGCAAGCGCTGTGCCGAGACGCTGTTCTTCGACTACCACCGCCAGCACAAGCTGCGGACCAAGGTGGTGCGCATCTTCAACACCTACGGCCCGCGCATGCACCTGAACGACGGCCGCGTGGTGTCGAACTTCATCGTCCAGGCGCTCAAGGGCGAGGACATCACCATCTACGGCGACGGCCAGCAGACGCGCAGCTTCTGCTACGTGGACGACCTCGTCGAGGCGATGCTGCGCATGATGGCCACGGGCGACGAAGTGCCGGGGCCGATCAACATCGGCAACCCCGGCGAGTTCTCGATGCTGGAACTGGCCAACAAGGTGATCGAGCTCACCGGCAGCCAAAGCAAGCTGGTGCGCATGCCGCTGCCCGCGGACGATCCCAAGCAGCGCCGCCCCGACATCTCGCTGGCCCAGAAGGAACTCGGCAACTGGGCGCCGACCACCCAACTCGAGGAAGGCCTGAAGAAAACCATCGCCTACTTCGACCAGATCCTCGCGGAAACCAGGACCGCCTGACCTCTCATGAACATCACCATCATCGGCACCGGCTACGTCGGACTCGTCACGGGCGCCTGCCTGGCGGACATCGGCAACAACGTCTTCTGCCTGGACGTCGACGCGCGCAAGATCGCGACGCTCAACGCCGGCGGCATCCCGATCTACGAACCCGGCCTGGCCGACCTGGTCGAATCGAACGTGGCGGCCAGGCGGCTGAGCTTCTCGACCGACATCGAGGCCTCGGTGGCCTTCGGCGACGTGCAGTTCATCGGCGTGGGCACCCCGCCCGACGAGGACGGCAGCGCCGACCTGCAGTACGTGCTGGCGGCCGCGCGCAACATCGGCCGGTACATGGACGGCTTCAAGGTGGTGGTCGACAAGTCGACCGTGCCGGTGGGCACGGCCGACCGCGTCAGCGCCGTGATCCAGGAAGAGCTCGACAAGCGCGGCCGCTCCGACCTGCAGTTCTCCGTGGTGAGCAACCCCGAGTTCCTGAAGGAAGGCGCGGCGGTGGAGGATTTCATGCGGCCGGACCGCATCGTGATCGGCTACGCCGACGACGACAACGGCCGCGAAGCGCTGGCCTGGATGCGCCGCCTGTACGCACCCTTCAACCGCAACCATGAGCGCACGCGCGTGATGGACGTGCGCTCGGCCGAGTTCACCAAGTACGCCGCCAACGCGATGCTCGCCACCCGCATCAGCTTCATGAACGAGCTGGCGAACCTGGCCGACCGGGTGGGCGCCGACATCGAGGCGGTGCGCCAGGGCATCGGCTCCGATCCGCGCATCGGCTACAGCTTTCTGTATGCCGGCACGGGCTATGGCGGCAGCTGCTTCCCGAAGGACATCCAGGCGCTGACCCGCATCGCCCGCGACAATGGCCAGACGCTGCGCGTGCTGGAATCGGTCGAGGCCGTGAACGACGACCAGAAGAGCGTGCTGACCAACAAGGTGCTGGCGCATTTCGGCGCCGAGCTGCGCGGACGCAAGTTCGCGCTGTGGGGTCTGGCCTTCAAGCCGAACACCGACGACATGCGCGAAGCGCCGAGCCGGGTGGTGATCGACGTGCTGCTGCGCGCCGGCGCGCACGTGGTCGCGCACGACCCGATTGCGATCGAGGAAACCCGGCGCGTGCTGAAGCTGGATTTCGCGGATGCGCCCGGCCTGCTCGACCACATCAGCTTCGCCTCCGCCAAGGACCCGATGGAGGCTGTGGCTGGCGCCGACGCGTTGATCATCGTCACCGAATGGAAGGCCTACCGCAGCCCGAACCTGACGCGGCTGAAGGCGCTGATGAAGTCGCCGGTGATCTTCGACGGCCGCAACCTGTACGAGCCCAGCGCGATGAAGGACGCCGGCGTGAACTACCAGGGCATCGGGCGCAACAGCCTGTGAGCACGGGGCGCGGAGCCGCCTAGACCAGGTAGTACCTTTGGAGCAGCAAGCGAATCGTTTCGAACGAGGAGAACAGCAGCAAGACCAGAAGCAAAGCCGCGCCCGCGGCGTTGCGACGCGGACGTTCAGACTTGGCACCGGCGCTCATCGCATAGGCCAGCATCATGGCCGGCAACAGGAAATACCGTCCTTGCACGCCCTCGATCACAGTCGCGGAATCCGGGTTCCAGGTCACGAGCATGGCAAAGAATACGAGAAGAAACGAAGCGACTGCGCATGAAACCAGCAGGGCTCGCGCGAACCCTGTCCGGCGCCAGTCCGCGGGCGGGATCGAGACGGCCAGCAAGGCGAACAACAGCAGGAATACACGGTGGTAGACGTGGCCTGGAAAGCCGGAGTCGAGCCAACCCAGAACGCCCACGAACGAATATCGATAGGCCGCGGAATAGCCAGGCGCCCTGAGAGTCGCGTCGACCATCTGCAAGAATGACAATGGGTCGCCGAGATAGTGCGCAACGACGCTCGACCTGGACCCGGCAGGACCTGCCCCGAGTTGCACCGTCGTGCTCGCTGCGATCGCGCTCCATGAGATCACGAAGACTATCACCGCGCCGGCGGTGATCCAGCGGCGTCGATCCCGGTTGTAGATGCAAGCAGCGCACAGCACGAGAAGAAGCGGCAAGGCATGGATCCGGCTCGAGACCAGCAAGACCAGCGCAATCGCCAGAACATGGAAGTGCCAGGGCCTGGAATCCTCCTTGTCGCTGGCAAGCCGCATGAAGCACGACAAGGCCAGCATGGTCAGCGCAGCGCTCAAGCCGTCGATGGTGGCCGACGACAGTTGGAACAGGCTCATCGGCAGCAGCAACAGGCCGCTGGCCAACGGCGGCGGCGCATAGATCGAGAACGCCAGGAGGACCACCCCCGTCGCGGCCAGCAATGCGAACGTGCGGCTCCATCTGTAGGAAGCGTCGACCGACAAGCCGAGTGCCTTCGCCAAGGCCAGCCCGGCAGCCTGCGGTGCGTAGATCAATGGGAAGTAATACCCTGTGCCCGGAGCCGAACTGAACTCACCGACGCCGCTCCACCGAATGCGTTGCGCTTCATGGTGCTCGGTCGCCTGGAGCTTTCGCTCCCAATGAAGCGGAATGTGCCTG
>DASXKG010000683.1:0-3506 GCA_036496965.1 Variovorax sp. | reverse complement strand
CGAAGGGCTGACGACCGGCTCGTTCTACGCGCTCGTCGCCCTCGGCTACACGATGGTCTACGGGATCATCCGGCTGATCAACTTCGCTCATGGCGACCTGTTCATGGTCGGCGCGTTCATCGGCTGGACCGGCCTGATGGTCCTTGCGTCCGCGCATCTGCCGCTCGCCCTGGCGCTGCTGATCGCCCTTGTGGCCGCGATGGCGGTCACGGGCGCACTCGGTCTCGCGATCGAGCGGCTGGCGTATCAGCCATTGCTGCGCGCGCCGCGGCTGTCGATTCTGATCACGGCACTGGGTGTCTCGCTGGCGCTGCAAAATGGGGTGCTGCTGATCTACGGCGCGGGCTTTCGCACCTATCCGCATGTGCTGAGCCAGGCGGGATTCGAGATCCACGGCGTGCAGATCACCTTCGCGCAGATCGGCATTGTCGTGGCCAGTCTGGCACTGATGCTGGCGCTGTATTTCTTCGTTCATCACACTTTTCTCGGCACCGCGATGCGCGCGCTGGCGATCGATCAGGACGCCGCGCGCCTGATGGGCATCGACGTCGAGCGCCTGATCCAGCTGACCTTCCTGCTGGGTTCGGTGCTGGCCGCCGTGGCGGGCGTCATGGAAGGGCTTTACTACACGCAGATCAATTTCTTCATGGGCTTCGTGCTGGGCCTGCGCGCGTTCACCGCCGCCGTGCTCGGCGGCATCGGCAACATTCCGGGCGCGATGGCGGGTGGCATTCTGATTGGCCTGCTCGAAGCGTTCGGCGCGGGCTATGTGTCGTCGCAATGGACCGATGTGTTCGTGTTCGGCGTGCTGATCGGCGTGCTCGTGATCAAGCCGACCGGGCTGTTCGGCGAACGCGTCGTCGAGAGAATGTAATCCATGAACGCCACTCAGGCTTCCGCGCGTTGGATGAGGCCTGTCGGCGGCGCGCTGCTGGCTGCCGCCGTGGCGCTGCCCGCGGTCGCCAGCAACTATGTCGTCGATGTCGGCCTGACCATCGTCACCTATTCGATCCTGGGCCTCGGGCTGAACATCGTGGTCGGCTATGCCGGACTGCTCGATCTCGGCTATGCGGCCTTCTTCGCGATCGGCGCGTATGCGACGGCGTTGCTGGAAACCTTGCTGCACTTCTCGTTCTGGGAAACGCTACCGTTCAGTCTCGCGTTCGCCGGGGTGTCGGGTATCGTCATCGGCTACCCCACGCTGCGCTTGCGCAGCGATTATCTGGCGATCGTCACGCTGGGGTTCGGCGAAATCACGCGTATCGTCGCCACCAATCTCGACATCACCGGCGGCCCGAACGGCATCTTCGGCATCGCCAGCCCTAGCCTGTTCGGCTTCGAGATCAGTTCGCCGCTGGCGCTCTACGAACTGGGCATGGCGTTCCTCGTGCTGGTGCTCGTATTCGCCATCCGGCTCGGCCGGTCGCGCCTCGGCCGCGCCTGGACCAGCATCCGCGAGGACGAGGCCGCCGCCGAGGCGGTCGGCGTGCCGACGCTGCGCGTCAAGCTGCTCGCCTACGTGATGGGCGCGCTGATCGGCGGGCTCGCGGGCAGCCTGTTCGCCGCCCGCTTCGGCACCATCGACCCGACTGGCTTCACCTATCTGCAGTCCGTCACGATCCTGATCGTCGTCGTGCTCGGCGGCCGGGGCAGCATTCCCGGTGTGATCCTCGGCGCCATCATCGTCGCCGGCCTGCCGGAGATGCTGCGTTTTCTCAACCTCTGGCGCATCTTCGCTTTCGCGATCGGGCTCGTGATCCTGATGCTGCTGAGGCCGCAGGGGTTGTGGCCGGCGCCGTTGCGCCGCGTCGCGCCGCCGCGCAAGGGCGCCGACGCCGATCTGGCGCCGGTGCCCAGCCACGCCGTCACCGACGAAATCCTGCTGGAAGTGCGCGACATGCAACGCCGCTTCGGCGGTGTGCTGGCGGTCGGCGGTGCTAGCTTCACGGTGCGCAGCGGCGAGATCGTGAGCCTGATCGGTCCGAACGGCGCCGGCAAGACCACCGTGTTCAACTGCCTGACGGGCGTGATCCGCCCGACCAGCGGCGAGATCATCTGGTGCGGGGAACAGCTGGCCGGCGGCGCGCCTCATCGCATCGTCCATCAAGGCATGGCGCGCACCTTCCAGGGCATCCGCCTGTTCGGCCAGATGACGGCCTTCGAAAACGTGTTGACCGGCATGGATCATCGGCTTCGGACAACGCTCGCCGCCGAGCTTCTGGCGTTGCCGTCCGCGCGTGCCGAGGCGGCGGATCATTCGACCGAGGGCCTGCGCTGGCTCGCCTTCGTCGGTCTGGCGGGCCGCGCTGGCGAGCGCGCCGCCGATCTGCCCTATGGCGACCAGCGCAGGCTGGAGATCGCCCGCGCGCTCGCCAGCAGCCCTCGCCTGCTGTTGCTCGACGAGCCGGCAGCGGGCATGAACCCGACCGAGAAACGCGCGCTGATGGAACTGATCCGGCGAATCCGCGATCATGGTGTGACGGTGCTGCTGATCGAGCACGACATGATGCTCGTGATGGGCGTGTCGGACCGGATCATCGTGATGGATCACGGCGTCATCATCGCCGAGGGCGAGCCCGCTGCGATCCGGGCGGACCCGCGCGTGATCGATGCCTATCTCGGCACCGCTGAAAAGGACGAAGCGAGCGACGCTACTGGCGGGGAGAAATCGCTGTGGGACTCCTAGAAATCCGCGACTTGCGTGTGAGCTATGGGAACGTCGAGGTGCTGCACGGCGTCTCGCTGGATGTCGCACAGGGCGAGATCGTCGCGTTGCTCGGCAGCAACGGCGCGGGAAAGACGACCACGCTGCGGGCGATTTCCGGATTGATCCGGCCGCGGGCGGGCGACATCGCGATGGACGGCCAGCGCCTGACGGGACTGCGCGCCCATCAGATCGTGGCGCTGGGTCTGGGTCATGTGCCGGAGGGACGGCGCATTTTCGGCGCGCTGACGGTGGAGGAAAATCTGCATCTCGGCGGCTATCTGATTCGGCGCGACAGTGCGGCGTTGCAGCAGCGCAGGGATCAGCTCTATGCGACTTTCCCGCGGCTCGGCGAACGACGCAGCCAGTTGGCAGGCACGCTCAGCGGCGGCGAACAGCAGATGCTCGCGATTGCCCGCGCGCTGATGCTGCGCCCGCGTATCGTGGTGCTGGACGAACCCTCGATGGGGCTCGCGCCGAAACTGGTCCGCGCGATCTTCGGCATGATCTCCGACATCTGCCGCGAAGGCACTTCGATTCTCCTCGTCGAGCAGAACGCCCGCCAGGCGCTGCGCATCGCTCATCGGGCCTACGTGCTGGAAAGCGGGCGGATTGCGCTCGCGGGGTCCGCACAGGAGCTGGCTCAGGATAGCCGGGTCCGCGCCGCCTATCTGGGCGGCAGTGCTATCACGGCGGAGTAACCTGCAAACGGATTCAATGAGGTTGCTTGAAACGGGTATCACGCAAAGGAGGAAGACATGTCAGAGGTCGAAAAGGAAGAGGTCGTTCCCGTGCTGAACCG
>DASXKG010000682.1:0-2761 GCA_036496965.1 Variovorax sp. | reverse complement strand
TACAAGGCGCTGGGTGGCGGCTGGGAGATCTGTGCGCAGGCCGATCGCGACTGCAGCGGCGCCGACGGCGTGAAGTCAGTCCGCTGAGATGAGCAAGACCGCGCGAGCGCCGACGATCAAGGCGGTGGCGCGGGTTTATCGAACGCGTTCCGTCAGCGAAATCGAAAGTTGAGACATCCGTTGCGAAGCCCTTGACCTTGCCACGCTGGCAAGCTTCAGACTAGCCGAACACCGTGCAAACAGGAGAATCAAGATGCTTCACTTCCATGTTCCAAACATGACCTGCGGCGGCTGCGCCAAGTCCGTCACCAAGGCGCTGCAGAGTATCGACCCCCAAGCCCGCATCGAAACCGATCCGCCCGCGCGTGAAGTTCGAGTCGACAGCGCTGCGGACGAGCGTGCTTTCCTCGCCGTGCTTCGCGAGGCCGGGTATCCGGTCGAGCCGCGGCCCGGTGGCCGGTTGATCGGGGAGTGAGATTCATGAGCATGGTCGAGGCCCTGCTCGGGCTCACCGAGAAGGGCCTCGCGGGGGATGTCGCATCCTACGCGCGGTACCAGTCGATCCTCTTCGATCTCCGCGCCGGGGGCTGTTTCTTCAGCCGGCGGCCCGGCGCGCCGGCGCGCGGCTCTTGGCCGCGGGTGTGCGCGGCTTCCTGGGCGTGGCTGAACTGCCGGCCACCGCCGCCATCGCCCGGCCCGGCTTCACGACCTCGATCGGCGCGCTGATCAAGCCTTCGTGAGCCACGCTCAGGTACTGGTCGATCCACTGGATGGCCGTCTCGGCGTCCCGCTGGCGCATCGCCTTGAGCAGATGGCGGCGAACCGGCACCAGTTCCGGCCGCGCCCTGCGCCCGGTACGGTCGATGACCACCCGGATGATGTCGCCGAGCGAATCGACCAGCATCGTCAGGACCTCGTTGCGCGTGGCACGCGCGATCAGGCGGAAGAAGGTCACGCCGGCGTCGGCGCGGTGCTGCAGGTCCTCGCTGCTCTCGATGAAATCGATGTTCTCCTCGATCGCCTCGAAGTCCGCCTCGGTGGCGCGTTCGCAGGCCAGCCGGATGACCACCCCGTTGATCAGGACGCGCGCCTCCGCCAGGCTTGCCAGCGACACGGTGCCGAGGAACATCAGGTCCTGCAGCGACTGCGTGAGCATCGCCGGATTGCCGTCGCGGATGAAGGCGCCGCCCTTGACGCCCTTGCGCAGCGACACCACGCCGGAAATCTCGAGGGTGCGCAGCGCCTCGCGCACGGCCGGACGGCTGACCTTGAACTCGAGCGCCAGCTCGCGCTCGGCCGGCAGCTTGTCGCCCGGCTTGAGCACACCGGAGCTGAGCCGATTGCGGATCTGCTCGCAGATCTCTTCGAACACCCTGCGGGTCTTGATTTTCTGGAAGGCCAGGTCCTGGGTCGGTTCCACGATATTCCCTCTTGGTGTCGGCCCGCAAAAGGGCGCGCCGGGCGCAGCTTCATTGTGCCTGCGCCACATTTGGGCAAATGGCTTTACCATTCCATTTTTCAATCCGCGATTCCAAGGTCCTTTCCAATGGCATCCATTCCAGCCACCACCGGCCCCCTGGCGGGCCTTCGCGTCGTCGAATTCGCGGGCATCGGTCCCGGTCCCTTCGCCTGCATGCTGCTGTCGGACATGGGCGCCGACGTGGTCAGCATCGAGCGGCCGACCAAGAAGCTCGGTGACCGCCACAACATCACCGGGCGCGGCCGCAGCGTCGTGCTGGCCGACCTGAAGAGCCCGCAGGCGCGCGACCCGATCTGGCAACTGCTGGCGCATGCCGACGTGCTGGTCGAGGGCTTCAGGCCCGGCGTGATGGAGCGCCTCGGCTTCGGCCCCGAGGCGGTCGCCGAGCGCAACCCGCGCCTGGTCTACGGCCGCATGACCGGCTGGGGTCAGCACGGCCCGCTGGCGCAGGCGGCCGGCCACGACATCAACTACATCTCGATCACCGGCGCGCTGCACGCGATCGGTGCGGCCGGCGGCCCGCCGGTGCCGCCGCTGAACCTGGTCGGCGACTACGGCGGCGGCAGCCTCTACCTGATCGTCGGCATCCTCGCCGCGCTGCACGAGGCCGAGCGCTCCGGACGCGGCCAGGTGGTGGACGCGGCCATGTCGGACGGCGTGATCTCGCTGATGAGCAACTTCGTCGCGCACAGCCTGCGCGGCGTGATGAAGGAAGAGCGCGGCAGCAACCTGCTCGACGGCGGCGCCCCCTGGTATGGCGTGTTCGAGACGGCGGAGGGCCAACATGTCTCGATCGGCTCGATCGAGCCGCAGTTCTTCGCCGATATCTGCGAGCGCCTGGGCGTCGCGCCGGCGCTGCGCGACGTGCAGCCGGACCGCGCACGCTGGCCCGCGCTGCGCGCGGAGTTCGAACGCATCTTCCGCACCCGGACGCGCGCCGAATGGGTGGCGCTGCTCGAAGGCACCGACGTCTGCTTCGCGCCGGTGCTGGCCCTGAGCGAGGCGCCCGGGCATCCGCACAATGCCGCGCGCCGGGCCTTCGTCGACGTCGAGGGCATCGCGCACCCGGCGCCGGCGCCGCGCTTCTCGCGCACCCCCTCGGCGATCCAGGGGCCGGCGCCGGCCGCGGCGAGCGTGCCCGCCGACATACTCGCGCGCTGGGCCGAGTGATTCGAGTGACCCGGCGCTACCTCAGGTAGCGCCATTGCAGCAGCGTATGGGCCGGCTTGGTGTCGGGATGGTACGCCGACGTCCTTCGGGCCCAGGCCCGCCATGAGGTAC
>DASXKG010000681.1:0-5339 GCA_036496965.1 Variovorax sp. | reverse complement strand
CAATGCCGTGCTGACGGATGTGCGCTCGGCCGACCGGCTGCGCCGCATCTGGTCGGCCTTCACCGGCGTGACCGATCGGTTCGAGGAGATCGTCTACCAGGCCAAGCGCGAGGTGGCCCAGGGCACGCTGGCATCCGATCTCGAGGTGCTCGCAACGGCCCTGGTGCACATCGGCAAGGCGCACCCGCGCACCCGGGACCACAGCCTGAAGACGCTGCGCGAGGTGCTGGCGACGGTCGCTGCCAGCCTGCCCGTCTATCGCACCTACAACGGCGAAAGCGCGAGCGCCCAGGATCGGCACTACATCGACCAGGCGGTCGCGGCCGCGCGCGAGCGGCTGCAACTGCCCGACCCGGCGGTGTTCGATTTCGTGCGCGAGGCATTGCTCGGACGGGCGCCGGAAGAAGGCCGGCGTGCGCAGCGGCAGGCGCGGCGTTTCGCCCAGCGCTTTCAGCAGTACAGCGCACCGGTGGCCGCCAAGGGCGTCGAGGACACGGCCTTTTATCGCTACTTTCCGCTCGCCTCGGCCAACGAGGTCGGCGGCGAGCCGGACCAGCTCGGGATGTCGGTCGCCGAATTCCATGAAGTCAGCGCCGATCGCCAGCGGCGCTGGCCGCAGACCATGCTGGCCACCTCCACCCACGACAACAAGCGAGCGGAGGATGTGCGCCTGCGCATCGACGTGCTGTCCGAGCGGCCCGCACTGTGGCGCTTCGCGCTCAGGCGCTGGGGCAGGCTCAACGCGTCCTTGTGCGGCCCGGTGTCGGCGGCGCACGAGTACCTGCTCTACCAGACGCTGCTCGGCACGGTGCCGCACGAGCGCCTCGGTGTCCAGGCACGCTCGGACTACGTCGAGCGGATCGTGCGCTACATGATCAAGGCGGCCCGCGAGGGCAAGACCGGCACCAGCTGGACTCGCCCCGACGCCGCCTACGAGTGGGCGCTGGAGGCCTTCGTACGCGGCCTGCTCGAAGGCGGCGGCGCCGACAGCCCCTTCCGCGCCGACCTGCGCAGCGTGGTGGCCGACCTGGACCGCTACGGCGCGCTGAACGGCATCAGCCTGGCGATCCTCAAGTACTGTTCGCCGGGCGTGCCCGATCTCTACCAGGGCTGCGAGCTCATCGATCGCAGCCTGGTCGACCCGGACAACCGCCGCCCCGTGGACTACGAGGAACGCACGGCAGCGCTGCAAGCGATGCAGCAGATCGAGGCCGGCGGCGAACTCGAAGCCGCCGCGCGCGAGTTCGCGGCCACGCCGTCGGACGGACGGGCCAAGCTCTGGCTCATCTGGCGCCTGCTGACGCTGCGCAGGAGCCTGCCGGACCTGTTCCGCGACGGCAGCTACCTGCCGCTCGAAGTGCAAGGCGCGCGCAGCGACCACCTGATTGCCTTCCTGCGCCGCCATGAGGATCGGTCCCTGGTGGTGATCGCGGTGCGTCTTTTCGCCGTGCTGGAAGGCGCCGGGCGGCCGGCGCCGGGCGCACCGTCGGTATGGGGCGACACGCGGGTCCTGCTGCCGCCCGACTACAGCCCTGCGGCGCTCGTCGATCGGGTGACCGGCCGCCACCATCTGCCGCGTGATGGGGCGCTCTCATTGGCAGAAATGCTGCATGCATTTCCCGGTGCGGTACTGGTAGGAAATGCCTGACACTGCGACGCGGCTTGCACGCCTTGGGGGCCGGGCAAGACCGCGCTATGCCCCTGTGCGGTGCTCCCTCACCACCGACATGGAGACGAGAAATGCCTGAGGCGATCTATTGCTTCGACACCGCGACAGTCAGGTTTGCGATCTATCCCGAGGGTTTGGCCGGCGATCGGATCATCGCTGCCATTGGTGAAGATCCTTTGCGTGACCTCTTCGGAGCGCGCAACGGCGGCGACAGCCTGGTGCAGGCCTACCTGAGCAATGCGTCGTCGATCGACGCACTGGCCATCGAGCGGTATCGTGAATTGCCGGGCGGCGAGGTGCTGCTCGAGACCGCGGATTTCGAGGCCGCGCACGCCTGCGCCTGAGCCGATAGCGCCGGGCCGGACATCGGCCGCAGCGCGAGGGTCCGGCGTCCTACATGCGCAGATGCAGGATCGGGTTCAGATCGTCCGACGATGATGAAGCCCGGTGTCGACCCACTGCTGCGACTGCTTCAGGCCCTGTGCTTCGGCCGGATCCGGCTTGAGTATTGCAGGCTCCATGCGACTGACAGCATCCGGGCGGATCTGGAAGAGTTCCAGGCCCACCAGCGCGTGATCCGCCAGGAGCGCGAGGTGGCGGGCCTGTTCGCGGAGTTGACGGCGCGCCAGCGATCCGAACTGAAGATCGGCCGGGCACTCTACCTGCGGATGCTGCTGGACAGCGCGCCCATCCGGCTGCAGGGATGGAGCGACCGGGACGCGCTGGACGCCATGCCCAAGTCGCACCTGTTCGAGTGGATCGCCCATGACTACGAACAGCAGGAGCTGGCCGAACTCGAAAGCGCGATGAATCCGCAAGAGGCCGCGCGCTTTGCCAGCGCCGCGACAGGCAGCCTGACGAACGGCGACAACGGCTGCTATTGAGGCGCAGCCGGTGCCTCTGTCGGCGCCGGTGCTGGTGGCTTGGCCTGTTTGTCGCCTGCGGCAGCCTTCTGCTGGGCCTCGGTCACGGCCGCGCCGATCATCTGGATCGCATCGGGCCGGCTGGCCTTGGTGGCGAAGTCGGTGGCGCTCATGTCGAGCTGGTTCTTCATCAGCGGATCGGCGCCCTCTTCGAGCAGCAGCTTCACCGCGTCAGAGGTGCCGTACATCGCCGCCATCATCAAGGGCGTGGTGCCATTGGGCGACTGCGAATTGATGAAGGCGTCCTTGTCGAGCAGCATCTTGATGATCGGGATGTTGCCGCTGGTGGCCGCGTAGTGCAGCGGCGTCCAGCCCGGCTTGTTGATGTCGGCGTCGCGCGCGATCAGCTTGCTGGCCAGTTCGACGTTGCCCTTGAGGGCGGCCATCATCAGCGGCGTTTCGTCCGCCGCATTGCGCGCGTCGATGTTGACCTTGGGCGACGCGAGCAGCACCTCGATGACCTTCGGCGACGGTTCGCGCAGCGCCAGCAGCAGCGCGGTCTGGCCGTTGGGATCCTTGGTGTTGGGGTCGAAACCGTCGCCGATCATGCTTTTGACGCCGCTGCCGTTGTCGGCCCGCACGGCGCGGAAGAAAGACACGGCATCGTCCGCACTCGCAGCCAGAGAAGATGTCAAAGATACAGCAAAAACAATAAGATAGATGAATTTTTTAAAGTGATTTGTCATGATTTGACCGCGCTGAAGAGGCGCTCGAAGTTGTTGCTGGTGGCCTCGGCCACGGCTTCGACGGGCAACTGGCGCAAAGTCGCGATCTGCTGCGCCACGAAGGGAACGTAGGACGGGTTGTTGATCTTGCCGCGGTGGGGCACCGGGGCCAGGTAGGGGCTGTCGGTCTCGATCAGCAGGCGACTGAGCGGCACGAAAGCAGCCACCTCACGCAGATCCTGCGCCTTCTTGAAAGTCAGGATGCCCGAGAACGAGATGTGGAAGCCGAGGTCGAGCGCCGCGCGTGCCACCTCGGCCGTCTCCGTGAAGCAATGGAACACGCCGCCGGCGGCACCGGCGCCACCGTCCTCGCCCTCCTCCTTGAGGATGGCCAGGGTGTCGGCCGAGGCGTCGCGCGTGTGGATCACCAGCGGCTTGCGGGTCTGCCGGGCGGCCCGGATATGGACGCGGAAGCGCTCGCGCTGCCATTCCATGTCGGCGATGCTGCGGCCGCCCTTGCGTTCTTCCATCTGGTAGTAGTCCAGCCCGGTCTCGCCGATCGCGATCACCTTGGGCCGGGCTGCGCGCCGCACCAGGTCCTCTACGGACGGCTCGGTGATGTCTTCGTTGTCCGGATGCACGCCCACGCTGGCCCAGAAGTTGTCATAAGCCGCCGCCAGCGCGTGAACCTGCTCGAATTCCTCCAGCGTGGTGCAGATGCACAGCGCCCGATCGACCTGCGCGGCCGCCATCGCTGCGCGGATCTGGGGTATCTGGTCGGCGAACTCGGGAAAGCTCAGGTGGCAGTGGGAATCTGTGAACATTGCAGCAAGCGCCAAGGTGCGGGCGCCCGGGCCGCAGGGGCTGCGGACGGGCCGGTGCCGTCGCGGCTTCAGATGGTCTGGGTGGGCCGGTCGGAAGCCAGGGTGCTGCCCAGCGCCTCTTCGATGCGCGCCTTGAGCTGGCGCGACTTGTCGTCGGAAGGAAAGCGGATGCCGACGCCCGGCGCCCGGTTTCCGGCTGCACGCATGGGCGTGATCCAGGCGACCTTGCCGGCCACCGGGTAGCGCTGGGGGTCTTCGGGGAGCGTCAGCAGCACGTAGACATCGTCGCCCAGGCGGTATTCGCGCGAGGTGGGGATGAAGATGCCGCCTTCGGCGAAGAGTGGAATGTAGGCCGCATACAGGGCACCTTTCTCCTTGATCGCCAGCTGGATCACGCTGGGCCGCACGGGCGCGGAGGGAGTCGGGTGGGCAGGAGTGTTCATGGGCGGCGAGAGTTGGAGTTTAGGGTGCTTCGCGCCTCGCTCACAAGCGCTTCGAGCATCAGGCCCGCATTGAAGGGGTGTTCTGCGGTTTTTGCCGCATTGGCGAGCGATTTCGACCACCTCGCCAGCGCCGTGCGTGACGGCGCTGGCGGCAGGTCGGCCGCCTCGAAGAAGCGCGGCGGCGCGCCGCAATCGATCGCCATCAGGTCGTGGCAGAGCTTCTGCAAGGCGCCGATGGCCTGCGCGGGCGCCTGGTCCGCCAGCGCGCCGACCTCGCCCCGGGACATGGCCTTGGGCAGCAGCGCCCAGGCCTTGGGCAGCTGGCCCTGACCGGCCAGCCGCACGGCGTCGCTCGGTCGCCCCCCGGCGGCACGCAGCAGGGCCGGCGCGTCGACAGCGGCCAATCCCTGGGCGACCATCCAGTCGCGGGCCTCGTCGCCCTCGGGCCAGGGCAGCGTGAAGCCGAGGCAACGGCTGCGGATGGTCGGCAAGAGCTGCCAGGCGGCTTCGCTGGCCAGCACGAAGCGCACCTCGCCCACCGGCTCTTCGAGGGTCTTCAGGAGTGCGTTGGCGGTGATCTGATTCATGCGCTCGGCCGGATAGACCAGCACCGCCTTGCCACGGCCGCGCGCGCTGGTGCGCTGGGCGAAGCCGATGGCCTCGCGCATCGCCTCGACCCGGATCTCTCGGCTCGGCTTGCGCTTCTTGTCGTCGATGTCGGCCTGGGCCTTTTCGTCCAGCGGCCAGCCCAGGGCCAGCATCGCCACTTCCGGCATCAGCACGCACAGGTCGGCATGGGTGCGCACCGCGATGGC
>DASXKG010000680.1:0-5901 GCA_036496965.1 Variovorax sp. | reverse complement strand
CCGCCACCGCGCCTCCCACAGGCACAGCAGGCTCAGCAGGCTCAGCAGGCTCAGCAGGCTCAGCAAGGGCCCACCTTCAGCCGCGAGCAGCTCGACCAGATGTTGGCGCCGATCGCTCTCTACCCCGATTCGCTGCTGGCGCAGGTCCTCATGGCGGCCACTTATCCGACAGACGTGGCCGACGCCGCCAAGTGGTCGAAGGCGAACTCCAGCCAGAAGGGTGATGCGGCCGTGAAGGCCGTGCAGGACAAGCCATGGGACCCGAGCGTGCAATCGCTGGTCGCCTTTCCTCAGGTGATCCAGATGATGGGCGATCAGCCCGACTGGACGCAGAACCTCGGCGACGCCTTCCTCGCCTCGTCCAAGGACGTGCTCGATTCCGCCCAGCGCCTGCGCACCAAGGCGCAGCAGCAGGGCAGCCTCAAGTCGAACGAGCAGCAGCAGGTGATCGTCGAGCAGGAACCGCAGACGCAACAGACGGCGATCAGGATCGAGCCGACCAACCCGGAGGTGGTCTACGTGCCGGCTTACAACCCGGCCGTGGTCTACGGCGCCTGGCCCTATCCGGCCTACCCGCCGTACTACTACCCGTACGCTGGCTACTATGGAGGCTACTACCCTGGCGTGGCACTGGCCACCGGCATCGCGTTCGGCGTGGGCATCGCGGCAGTGGGTGCGCTTTGGGGCGATTGCAACTGGGGCGGCGGCAACGTCAACATCAACTCGAATCGCTACAACACCATCAACTCCAACCGGCAGATAAACGGCAACCGGTCCTTCCAGCACAACGCCGCCAACCGCAAGGGCGTGCCGTACCGCGACTCACGCAGCCAGCAGCAGTTCGGCCGCAACGCCGGTGACCCGTCCCAGCGCCAGGACTTCCGCGGGCGCGACACGGCGGGACGCGATGCCCAGCGACAGCAGGCGCAGTCAGCGCTGCAGCAGCGGGGCATGGATCCTGGGCAGGGTCGAGAAAATCTGCGAAATGACCCTGGCACGCGCGATCGCGCACAGCAGGCCGCGAATCGTGGCGCCGGAGGTGGGCAAGCCGGGGGCAATCGGGGCGACTTCGACGGCGCCGGCGGTGGCCGTGGTGGCGGCGGCCAAGGCTTCGGTTCCGATAATGCCCTGCGAGGCGCAGGGGGCGCCCAGTCGCGCCAGCAAATCGATCGCGGCGCCAGCAGCCGTCAGTCGATGGGCGCCGGTGGCGGCAGCTACGGTGGCGCACGCGGCGGGTACAGCGGGGGCGGCTACAGCGGTGGCGCCCGCGGCGGGGGCGGTCGTGGCGGCGGCGGACGCGGCGGTGGAGGCCGGCGTTAGGAGCACGGGAGACGATGGCAATGAATCCACTTCACTTCATGCGAGGCTCGAACATGCTGAATCCGATGCGCATCCGGGCTCTTGCAGCCGCTGCGGTTGCCACGCTGGCGCTGGCCTTCTCCACGCCATCTCTGGCGCAGCGCGCCTACCCCAGTCCCGAGGCGGCCTCGCAGGCCTTCTTCAACGCGATCGCGAACAACGACGACAAGGCGCTGCAGACGGTGCTCGGCAACGACTGGCGACGTTTCGTCCCGGCGGGTGAACTCGATCGCGAGGACATCTACGATTTCCTGGCCGCCTACGCGAAGCAGCACAAGGTCGTGCCCGACGGACCGGGCCGCGCATGGCTCGGCGTGGGAGACAGCGGATGGACGCTGCCGGTGCCGATCGTGAAGGCCGCGGGCGGCTGGCATTTCGATCCGCGCGCGGGCGCCGACCAGATGCAGACGCGACGCATCGGACGCAACGAACTCGCGGCGATCAACGCGGTCCTCGCGTACTTCGATGCGCAGAAGGAATACGCGCAGGTCGACCGCGACAGCAACGGTACGCTCGACTACGCGCAGAAGTTCGTCAGCTCGCCGGGCAGGCACGACGGCCTGTACTGGCCCACCGCCCCCGGCGAACCCGAGAGTCCTCTGGGTCCCATCTACGCCGCCGGTCGACCGGGCGAGGGTTATCACGGTTACCACTTCAGGATCCTCGAGGCGCAGGGCCCGAATGCACCGGGCGGCGCGTACGACTACGTGATCGGCAAGCGCATGCGCGGCGGCTTCGCGCTGATCGCCTGGCCCGTGGCATACGGCGAGACCGGCGTGATGAGCTTCATGGTCAGCCACGACGGCGTGGTGTACGAAAAGAACCTCGGCGCGGGCACGGACGCAGCTGCGCGCGCGATGACCCGATTCAACCCCGATGCGGGCTGGAGGAAGGTCGACCTGCAGTAGCCGCGGGCCGCTTCTCATGTACCAACGCATCCTTGTTCCTGTGGACGGCAGCGACACTTCCAAGCGCGGCCTCGAGGAGGCCGTCCGCCTGGCCAAGCTGACCCATGGACGCCTGAGGGTGATCCACGTGATCGACGATCTGTCGTTTTCGGCTGTCATGGGCGCCCACACGGGTTTCATGGGCAATTGGTCGACATATCTGCGCGAAAGCGGCGAAGCCCTCGTCGCCGAGGCAAAGGCAGTTGCACGGGCAGCCGGTATCGAGGTCGACGGCGCTGTCCATGACGAGCTCAACTGCCGGTTGTACGAAGTGGTCGCCTCCGAGGCTCGGAGCTGGGCTGCCGATCTGATCGTTCTGGGCACGCAGGGCCGGCGTGGCGTCGGCCGTCTGATCTTGGGAAGCGGCGCGGAGAGCATCCTGCGAACCTCGTCGGTGCCCGTGCTTCTGGTCCGCGCACCGGAAGGTGACCCGTTTCGACCCTGATGTGAACTGGAGGAAGGTCGACGTACAGTAGCCCTGGGCGCAGTTCCGCCGACAGGGGTCGGGTGGCAGATCACGACAGCACCGCGGCGCCCGCCACGTATCGAGGGGCTCAGTGATTTCCGACACCACCATATCCGCCGGCGGCATCGACGACCTGCTGCTGCGGGTTTCGCCGCCCAGAGTGCCGCGCCACCTCATGGCGCGGCCCCGGCTGCTGACCACGGACCCTGCGTTTCGTGATGCTCCGGCCATCCTGATGCAGGCGCCGGCGGGCTTCGGCAAGACCTCGCTGCTGGCGAAATGGCGGCTCGAACATCTCTCGCACGGTCGCGTGGTGGCCTGGGTGTCGGCGCAGGCACGGGACACCCCGCAGCGCCTGGCGCAGGCGCTGGCGCTGGCAGTGCGGCGCGCAGCAGGCCGTTCGAGCTTCGGGCATGTGCTGCTCGACGCGGCGGGGCCGAGCGGTCTCGAAGGCATCACCATGTGGCTGGCCGAGCTGGCGCAAACGGCGCTCGAGGTGGTGCTGATGGTGGATGAGGCGGAACGCCTGCCTGCCGCCTCCCGCGAGGCGCTGGCCTATCTGCTGCGCAATGCGCCACCCAACCTTCGCACCGTGATTGCCAGCCGGCCGGATTCCAATCTGGACATCGACGACCTGATTGCCTACGGACAGTGCGTGGTGGTCGGCCCCGCGACATTGCGTTTTCGGCTCGAAGAGACGCTGGAGCTGGTGCAGGGCCGGTTCGGCGCGAGCATCGACAACGACACCGCCGCTCGCCTGCATGCGCTGACGGAGGGCTGGCCGCTGGGGCTGCAGCTCTCTCTCACCGTGATGGCGCGAGGCACGGACCCACGCGCCGATGTGGCGGGCATGACCGCGCTCGGTGGGCAGCTGCGCGATCAGTTCCTGGCGATGCTGCTGGCCAATCTCGATGAACGCGACCGCGAGTTCCTCATGCGCATCTCGATCCTCGACCATTTGCATCCGGACCTGTGCCGCAAGGTCGCCGGGATGGACGACGCCACGGACCGGCTGGCCCGGCTGACCCGCGACACCCCCGTGTTCGTGGCGGCAGAGCAAGGTGACTGGCTGCGCATGCACATGTTGGCGCGCGATGTGCTGCGCGAGGGCTTCGACGCGCTCCCGCCGGAAACACAGGCCGGCGCCCATGCGCGCGCAGCGCAGTGGCTGGCCGAGCGCGGCCTGCTCGCGGATGCGGCCCGCCATGCGCTGGTCGCCGGGCAGCGCGAGCTGGCGTATGAGCTGGCCGAGCGCAGCCTGTACGAATCGATCATGACCCACGGCCGCCAGGGCGTGGTGCTCGAATGGCTGGAGCGGCTGCCTCCGGACGAACTGGACCGCCGTCCGCGCCTGCTGCTGGCCGCCGCCTGGACGCTCGCCACCAGCGAACGCCACGAAGACGCCAGCCGACTGGTCGACCGCATCCTGGCGCAGCCGCAGCACGAGCCCGACGCCAGCCTGCGTTGCGAATGCGCGTTGATCCTGAGCGGCGCGGCGGTGTTCGCGGACGACCCGGATCGCTTCGCGTCGCTGCACGACCCATGGGCCGAGGCACCGCCGCTGCGCGATCCGCTGCTGCTGCAGGTTCACGCCAATCGCACCGCCTACAGGGCGCTGCTCGAGGGCGACCCGGCGCTCGCCCGCCTGCGCCAGCAGCAGTCGCCGCGCGGGGGCGGCGGGCATGGGCAGGGCTTCATCGCACGCTGGGGCGATCTCATCATCGCACTCTCGTATGTGTGGGAAGGCCAGGTCCTGCTCGTCGAAAGCCTGCTCCCTCCGGCGGTGGCCAGCACCGAGGAGAATCTCGGGCGCCGCAACAGCTTCGTGTGCACGCTCGCGGCCTTGCTCGCCGCCGCGCTCTGGGAGCGCGGACGCCCCGCTGACGCGGCCGCGCTGCTGGCCGACCGGCTCGATGTGCTGGAGCGCAGCGGATTGCCCGAAACGCTGCTGCTGGCCTATCGGACGATGGCGCGCATGGCGATGGCCGAAGGCTCGGAGCATCGGGCGATGGAACTGCTGGGCGCGCTCGATGCGGCGGGTTCGGCGCGCTCGCTGCCGCGCCTTCGCATCGCCAGCCTGATGGAGCAGGTCCGCCTGCACGCACGGCGTTACCGCGCGCAGACCTGCCGGGAGCTGTGCCAGCGCATCGACACCATGCTGGCCGACCCGGCCCTGCCGCAGGGGCGGCTCTGGCGGCGCGGCGTGAACATGTTGCGCGGGCTGGCCCACGGCTACGCGGCGATCGCGGCCCAGGACTGGCGCGGCGCGCTGGAGCCGCTGGCGCGGGCCAGCGAGCTGACGCAGGCGGTGCGGCAAGGGCGGTTGCAGATCGAAATCCTCGGCTTGCGCGCCTTCGCCCTCGACCGCTGCGGCGAGCGCGCCGTCCCGATGCTGCGCGAGGCCATGGACCTTGCGCGAAGTTACGGCCTCGTGCGCATCTTCGAGGATGCGCACCCGGACCTGGGCGAATGGGCCAGGAAGGTCGCCGGCGAAGCCGAGGTGCGTGCGCCCGGCGCACCGCCGGCCATCGCACGGCCGGACACCGTGCCTGCGCGATCCGTACCGCCCGGCGAGGCGCCCCGGCCCCTGGCCGCACGCGGCATGGTGCTGACGCCCAAGGAGCGCCAGGTGATGGAGTTGCTGGCACGCAACCTGTCCAACAAGGAGATCGGCCGCGCCATGCAGGTGGGCGAGACCACCGTCAAGTGGCACGTCAAGAACCTGCTGGCCAAGCTCGACGCGGCCACGCGCAAGGAAGTCGTCGTTCGCGCGCGCATTCTCGGGCTGATCCAGCCGGCGGATTGACAGGCGCCGACCCCTGCTGGAAGGGGCCTCCCCCTCCCGCAAGGAGGGGCAGGGAAGGGTCGTCGGCACCTATTCTCAAGGCCTGGCTAAGCTGAGCTGAACAACATAGACGGAGACAGTCCATGAACACGACAACCGAAGCAACATCGCAGAAGGGCGCGCCCGCCGTGGTGTCCAGCGCGGCGCTGAAGACATCCATCCAGGTCGAGCCGCTGACCTGCACCATCGGCGCCGAACTGCGCAACGTGGATCTGGGCGCCGCCTCGCGCGACGCCGACACGGTGGCGGAGATCCGGGCGCTGCTGCTCAAGCACAAGGTGCTG
>DASXKG010000679.1:0-2420 GCA_036496965.1 Variovorax sp. | reverse complement strand
GATCGGCGTCGCGCGGATGCCGACGCAGGGGTCATGACGGCCCTTGGTGACGACTTCGACCGGCTGGTTGTGGATGTCGATCGACTGGCGCGGGCTGATGATCGAGCTGGTCGGCTTGATCGTGATGCCCACCTCGAGGTCCTGCCCGCTCGTGATGCCGCCCAGCACGCCGCCGGCGTTGTTGCTCAGAAAGCCCTCGGGCGTGATCGAATCGCCGTGCGTGGTGCCGCGCTGCACGACGCTGTCGAAGCCGGCGCCGATCTCCACGCCCTTGACGGCGTTGATGCCCATCATCGCCCAGGCGATGTCGGCGTCCATCTTGTCGAACAGCGGCTCACCCAGGCCCACCGGCACCCCTGAGGCGCTGACGCGGATGCGCGCGCCGCAGGAATCCCCGGCCTTGCGCAGGGCGTCCATGTAGGCCTCGAGCGCGGAAACATCGGCGATCGGCGCAAAGAACGGGTTGTCCGGCACATGCGCCCAGCTCTCGAAGGGGATCACGATCTCGCCGATCTGCGCCATGCAGCCGCGAAACCGGGTGCCGTACTTCTCGAAGAGCCATTTCTTCGCCACCGCGCCCGCCGCCACCATCGGCGCGGTCAGGCGCGCCGACGACCGGCCGCCCCCGCGCGGATCGCGTATGCCGTATTTCTTCCAGTAGGTGAAATCGGCATGACCGGGTCGGAACTGCTGCGCGATCTGGCCGTAGTCCTTGCTGCGCTGGTCGGTGTTCTGGATCAGCAGGGCGATCGGCGTGCCGGTGGTGCGGCCTTCGTAGACGCCGCTGAGGATCTGCACCTGGTCCGGCTCGTTGCGCTGCGTCACGTGGCGGCTGGTGCCCGGCCGCCGGCGGTCGAGGTCGCCCTGGATGTCCGCCTCCGACAGGGCCATGCCGGGCGGGCAGCCGTCGATCACGCAGCCGATCGCCGGGCCGTGGGATTCACCGAAGTTGGTGACGGCGAATAGGGTGCCGAAAGTGTTGCCGCTCATGGCGCGGATTATCCCCACAAAGCCGCTTGCTGCCGCCTGCGCGCAGGAACGGTTTATGCGTGTTGCGGCGCAACATCCCACGTTCGAAGGAATATTCATGCTGGACCGCACCGAAACGAAGTTCTCCCACGTCAAGCTCGGCGAAACCGACTACGTCTCAGGCGGTTTGCGCGACTTCTTCCTCTACCGCGACCTGGGCATCGCGGAGGCGACGAACGGCAAGGTGATCGCGCACCTCGTCAAGGCCAACTTGGCACCGGAAGCGGGCACCGGCTGGCACCGCCACGAGGCGGATTTCCAGATCGTCTACATGCTCAAGGGCTGGGCGCGCTTCATGTACGAGGACAAGGAGACGCTGGTCGAGGCCGGTGACGTGGTGCACCAGCGCCCGGGCATCCGGCACTACCTGTTCGACTATTCACCGGACATGGAATACCTGGAGATCGTCTCGCCGGCCGACTTCAAGAGCGTCGACGTCGAGCCCGTTGCGGCGGTGCCGCCGCCCACACCCTGGCAAGTGAGCCCGGACCGGGTCTGATTCCGTCCGCCCGGCGCGGGAATTTCAGAATTTTTAGAAATTTCTGTAAATCGGCCGGAAAATCGGTCGATGCCACTGCAATCCCTGCCCCCCCTCAATCGCCAATTCGTCGCCCATTTCGGAGAAATGGGCAGCAAATGGGGCATCAATCGGACGGTCGGCCAGATCTATGCGCTGATCTTCATTTCCGAACGCGCGCTCAATGCCGACGAGATCGCCGAGCATTTGAAGTTCTCGCGCTCCAACGTGAGCATGGGCCTGAAGGAACTGCAGGCCTGGCGCCTGGTGAACCTGCGCCACCAGCCGGGCGACCGGCGCGAATACTTCGAAGCGCCGTCGGATGTGTGGGAGATCTTCCGCGTGCTGGCCGAGGAGCGCCGCCGGCGCGAGATCGAGCCCACGCTCTCGATGCTGCGCATGGCCCTGCTCGAATCCCCGCACAGCGACGCGGAGCGCCATGCGCAGGATCGCATGCGCGAGATGCACGACCTCATCGACCGGCTCATGAAATGGTTCGACGACGTGCAGCGCCTGGCACCTGAAACCGCGATGCAGCTGATGGGCATGGGCGCGACGGTGACCAAGGTGCTGGAGCTCAAGGACCGGCTGCGCGGTGTCGGCAAGGACCGGCAGCAGGCCAAGGACTGATGCACCCGGGGCACGCAGGCAAGGGCTACGGCCTGTCCAGCTTGTCGTGGCGGATCGCGTCGTCTTCCATCAGCTCGTACCACATCGCGTTCAGCACCGCGAAGGTGGCGGCGAGCGGCAGTCCCAGTATCCAGGCGAAGTACCACATGGTCGGATTCCTCTTTTGTTTCTCGATGTCGCGAAGGCTCAGTAGGCGTGGCCGCGTTCTTCGTCGATCGCCACCGCGTCGACCTTGCCGCGCAAC
>DASXKG010000678.1:0-2557 GCA_036496965.1 Variovorax sp. | reverse complement strand
AGGGACCACCGTTCCGGGGAGCGTTGCCATGCAAATCCACGCATTTCCTCGCTGCGCGCAGCGCCCTTGCTGGCTCGTGCGTGGCGGGCGCATCGGGCGCATCGGGCATGTCCTGGCCTGCTGCGGCCTGATCCTCGGGCTGGCGGCGGCGCAGGCGGCCACCAACGACGTCGAAGCTTCCGACGCGGCGCAGGCCGCGGCCCAGGCGCAGGCCCTGGAGCGTGCGGGCAACGCCGTCGTCGCGCTGCACGTCGCGGTGACCGAAGGCGCCACCTCGGCCGAGAGCCTGGGCGACGAGCGCACCGGCTCGGGCGTGGTCATCGGGCCCGACGGCCTGATCCTGACCATCGGCTATTTGCTGCTCGAAGCCGAGACCATCGAGGTCATCACCCAGAACAACCACGTGCTGCCTGCGCGCCAGGTGGCCTACGACCTGGCAACCGGATTCGCGCTGGTGCGGCCGCTGGTGCCCCTGCGCGGGATCGAGCCGGTGCCCCTGGCCGGCCCGGATCCGTTGAAGCCCGGCGAGCCGCTGATGGTGGCCACCGGCAGCGGCGGCGGCACCGAGGAGGACTTCACGCGGCTGGTCGAGATGCGCCCCTTCTCGGGCTACTGGGAGTATTTCATCGAGGCGGCGATCTTCACTTCCCCGCCGATCGCCAACCACAGCGGCGCAGCGCTGTTCAACCGCAATGGCGAACTGCTGGGCATCGGCAGCCTGTTCGTGCTCGAAGCCGGCAGCCCGGGCCGCGCCCTGCCCGGCAACATGTTCGTGCCGGTGCAGCTGCTGCGGCCGGTGCTGGCCGAGATGGAAGCCACCGGCCGCACGCGCGCCAGCATCCGGCCCTGGCTCGGGCTGTCTTCGGCGGAGCGTGACGGCCATGTGCAGATCGAGCGGGTCGACCGCTCCGGCCCGGCGCTGGCGGCGGGCCTGCAGCCGGGCGACGTGGTGCTGGAAATCGACGGCGTCGAGGTCCGCACGCTGGAGGCCTTCTACAAGGCGCTGTGGCGCAGGCCGCAAGCCGATGCCGAGGTCGAACTCACGGTGCGCCAGGGACCCGAGGTGCGCAAGATCAAGGTGCATGCCATCGACCGCATGCAGACCTTGCGCAAGCCCGAGGGCATCTAGCACCTGACGTGCTCAGCGGATTCCCAGCATCGCCCGGTTGGCGCTGCTGTCGACGCCCCCGGCGGCGAAATCGTCGAAGGCGCGGTCGGCCACGCGGATGATGTGCCTGGCGATGAACTCGGCCCCTTCCCGGGCCCCGTCTTCGGGATGCTTCAGGCAGCACTCCCATTCGAGCACCGCCCAGCCCGGGAAGTCATAGGCCGCCATCTTCGAGAAGATGGCGCCGAAGTCGACCTGGCCATCGCCGAGCGAGCGGAAGCGCCCGGCGCGGTTCAGCCAGGACTGGAAGCCGCCGTACACGCCCTGCTTGCCGGTCGGGTTGAACTCCGCGTCCTTCACGTGGAAGATCTTGATGCGCTCGTGGTAGTGGTCGATGTAGTCGAGGTAGTTCAGCTGCTGCAGCACGAAGTGGCTCGGGTCGTACAGCAGGCAGGCGCGCGGATGGCCGCCCACGCGCTCCAGGAACATCTCGTAGCTCACGCCGTCGTGCAGGTCCTCGCCCGGATGGATCTCGTAGCAGAGGTCGACGCCGGCCTCGTCGAAGCGGTCCAGGATGGGCTTCCAGCGCCGCGCCAGTTCGTCGAAGGCCTCCTCGATCAGGCCCGGCGGACGCGGCGGCCAGGCGTACATGTAGGGCCAGGCCAGCGCGCCGGAGAAGGTGGCGTGCGCGCTGAGTCCGAGCTTCGCCGAGGCCCGCGCCGCCAGTTGCAGCTGCTGCACCGCCCACTGCTGGCGCCGGGCCGGATCGTTGCGCACCTCGGGCGCCGCGAAGCCGTCGAAGCCGCTGTCGTAGGCCGGATGCACCGCCACCAGCTGGCCCTGCAGGTGCGTCGACAGCTCCGTGATCTCGAGGCCGTGGCCGGCCAGGGTGCCCTTCACTTCATCGCAGTAGGTCTTGCTCTCGGCCGCCTTGGCGAGGTCGAACAGGCGCGCATCCCAGCTCGGAATCTGGACGCCCTTGTAGCCCAGGCCCGCAGCCCAGCGCCCGATCGCATCGAGCGAGTTGAACGGCGCGTTGTCGCCGGCGAACTGGGCCAGGAAGATGGCCGGGCCCTGGATGGTCTTCATGCGGGTCTCCTGCTCGGGTTTCGCCTGCGCCCTTCGATAGCGAGCGCGTATCGAGGGATCCCAATCAGATATTAGACACAGATTGGTGAGCCTCTCAAGAATGTCGCCCGCAGACATCTTCAAATAAAACAGGGAGGCATTGCCATGACCATTCAAGCGGTCGACATTTCCGCGTCCGAGCGACGCAAGGCCCGGATTCCCGCCGATCGAATCTGGATCGCGGTCTTCATTTCATCCTTTCTCGGCCTGCTGGTGGACGGCTTCGACCTGCAGGTCCTGTCGATCACCCTGCCCGCCCTCAAGGCCGAATGGGGATTGACCAACACCCAGGCGGGCCTCATGGCCACCTGGTCGCTCGCG
>DASXKG010000677.1:0-1971 GCA_036496965.1 Variovorax sp. | reverse complement strand
GACCAGATGCCGATCAGGCCGAACAGCAGCACGACCGCTTCGAGCAAGGTGTCCATCGCGCGAAAGGACAGCAACACCGCGGTGATCGGATTGCCGACGCCGGTCGAGGCGATGTTCTGCTGCACTTCGGGCGCCAGCGAGGGGCCGGGGTCGGGCAACAGCAGCACGCAGGCGGCGATGGCCGCTGCCACCAAGGTCGCGAAGACCGCGGCCAGCACGCGCGTGCCCGCGCCGGGCTGTTCGGCGTGGGCCGCCGCTTCGCTCTTGCGCAGCCGGGCGGCGGCGCCGATCAACAGCGCACCGGTCAGCCCGGCCCCGATGGCGGCCTCGGTCAGCGCCACGTCGATCGCCCGCAGCGCCAGCCAGGCCAGCGTGAGCAGCAGACCGTAGGGCACGAAGCCGGCCACGGCCGCGAAGGTGTCGCGCGCCACGATGGTCCACAGCGCCAGCGCCAGCAACAGCAGGACCAGCCCGACGATCGGCGCGAAACTCATAGAGAAACCTCGCGCAGCAGCGCTTCGGTATTCGCCTTCGGAGCGGCCGGGCGGCTCATCGCTCGGCTCCACGGCGCCGGGCAGCGCGCGCAATGATCTGCGAGACGGTGGCCGAGGCCAGCAGCACCATCAGCCAGACCAGGATCAGCTTCAGGCCGGCGAGCACGCCGCCCATTTGCGGCAGCAGCCCCAGCACCACCAGCCCGAGGCCCAGGTTGTCGGCCTTGGTGAGCGCATGCAGCCGCGTGAAGGTGTCCGGAAAGCGCAGCAGGCCCACGGTGCCGGCCAGGAAGAAGAAGCCGCCGGCCACCACGGCGACGTAGGTGAAGATGTCGGCCGCGGTCTTCATGGACGCTCCCCGCCGCCGCCTTCGTCGCCAGGCACGCCCTCCCCGGCCTTGACGAAAGCCACGCCGGCGAAGGCGGCCAGCACGGCCAGCACCAGCGCCACGTCGACCACCGACGGCACCTCGGAGGCCGCCCCGAGCAGCAGCAGCGCGGCGATGCCGCCGCTGCCGAACAGCTGTATGGACATCATGCGGTCGACGTCGCTGGGTCTGCGCAGCACGCACACCAGGCCCACGGCAACCATCAGCAGCAGGAAGGCGGTGGCGCCGAGCAGAAATTCAATCATGGCGCTCTCCCGCGACCAGCGCTCCCTTGAGCCGGCGCTCCTCGGCCGCCATCTGTTCGGCCACCGGCGCGCCGACATCCAGGCAGTGGATGACGATATGGCCCTCTTCGTCGGCGACCGGCACGGTCCCCGGCATCAGGCTGGTGATCGACGCGAACTCGTTGCGCGCCAGGCCCGGCGGGAAGCCCACCCGATAGTCGATGAAGCCCGGGCGCAGCCGCATGCGCGGCGACAGGGCGCGCCGGGCCACGTCGACGCCGGCCAGCACCGACTGCCACAGGAAATGCGGCACGAAGGCGAGCAAGGCTGCCATGCGCACATGGCCGGCGCGAGGCGGCAGCAAGCGCAGGCTGGTCCAGGTCGCCAATGCCACCGCGATCAGCCCCACCGCCAGATCGGCCGCCTTGGCGCTCGGCATCAGCACCGCCCACAACAGCGCGAACAGCAGCGCGCGCGCCAGGGTGATGCGCGCCGTCGAAGGCAGCGCCGGCGCGGGGCGTCCGGCCGGATCGGGCGTCATGCCGGCTCGATCGCCCCGGCGGGCGGCTGCGGCCTCTCGTTGCCGAACACCGTGACATACAGCGTCGGCAGGAACACCAGCGTCAGCACGGTGGCGACCAGCAGGCCGCCCATGATGGCGAAGGCCATCGAGCCCCAGAAGACGGTCGGCGCGATCGGGATCAGGCCGAGCACGGTCGAGAACGAGGTCAGCATCATTGGCCGCATGCGCGAGGTTCCTGCGTGCAGCACCGCGTCGAGCACGCCCATGCCTTCGGCGCGATTGGTCTCGATCTGCACGATCAGGATCACGCCGTTCTTGGCGATCATGCCGATCAGCGCCAGG
>DASXKG010000676.1:0-2304 GCA_036496965.1 Variovorax sp. | reverse complement strand
GAATGCCGATGGACGCGAGGAACGACACCTCGGACAGGTCGACCACGGCCAGGAGCTTTCGGGTCGCCACCAGCGCTGCCAGGCGCAGGTTGATGTCATGCCCGCCGATGCTGTCCATGCGCCCGACCAGACTGATTTTTTCCACCCCGTCAGCCAGTTGTTCGCTTCGCAAGTCCATACGCTCTCCGCAGTCGATATCGATGGCTTCTGAATCGGTCCTCCGACGCAACGATCGCGTCACCCCCTGGCCCTTCTTGTTCACAAATCAAAACAAGAAAGCGTGATCCAGTCACAAAATAGAACCTTTTTCTAGCTTACGCTGAAATTGCGGCTGCGTCGACAACTTCGCCTCCATCCATGAATGGAGCGCTGTCGGTGCGCGCCCGACCCGTTCAGCGGCCGTTGCGCGGGGGCACGTTGTTCAGGGCTTCGATCAGCCGCTCGACGCGGATCGGCTTGGTCACGTAGTCGTCCATGCCGGCCGCGATGCAGGCCTCCTGGTCGCCCTGCATCGCGTTGGCGGTCATGGCCACGATGTGCGGGCGCCGCTCTGCCCCCTGCAGCGCGCAGATCTGCCGGGTCGCGCCGAGCCCGTCGAGCTCCGGCATCTGCACGTCCATCAGCACCACGTCGTAGGTCTGGCGCTGCACCGATTCCACCGCCTCGATGCCGTTGGAGGCGAGATCGGCCCGGTAGCCCATCTGCTGCAGCAGGCGCAGCGCGAGCTTCTGGTTCACCGCGTTGTCCTCGGCCAGCAGAATGCGCAGCGGATGGCGTGCCGCCATCGTCGGGTCGATCTGCGGCCGGCCCGCCGCCGGGCCGGCTGCCGGCTTGTCCGGCTGGCGCTCGTGCGCGAGCAGCCCCACCAGCGTGTCGAACAGCTGCGACTGGTGGATCGGCTTCGACAGGAAGGCGTTGAACAGCGATTCGGCGTCGCCCGCTTCACGCCGGCCCAGCGAACTGAAGAGCACCAGCGGCAGCGTCGCATGGTGGGGGCGGATGCGCCGCGCCAGTTCGGTCCCGTCCATCTCGGGCATGTGCATGTCGAGGATCGCCAGGTCGAAGCGCTGGCCTTGTTCGAGCCAGCGCAGGGCCTCGGCCGGCGATTCGGTGGCGCACGCATCCATGCCCCATTTGCCCGCCTGCAGGGCCAGCACGCGCCGGTGGGTCGCGTTGTCGTCGACGATGAGCACGCGCTTGCCCTGCAGTTCGACCTGCAGGCCGGTGAAGGCGCGGCGCTTGCTCGGCGGCGCCTGCGCGATCGGCGCCTCGATGGTGAAGAAGAAGGTCGAGCCGGTGCCCGGCCCCTCGCTCTCCACCCACATGCTTCCGCCCATCAGCTCGGCCAGTCGCTTGCTGATCGCCAGGCCAAGGCCGGTGCCGCCGTATTTGCGGGTGGTGCTGGAATCGGCCTGCGAAAAGGACTGGAACAGTCGGCTCATGCCTTGCGGCGACAGGCCGATGCCGGTATCGCGCACCGCAAAGGTCAGCAGCACCCTGCCGCCGGCGGCCGGCTCCGAGCGGACGGTCACCACCACCTCGCCGGTCTCGGTGAACTTCACCGAGTTGCTGAGCAGGTTCAGCAGGATCTGCCGCAGCCGCGTGAGGTCGCCGCTCACGCCCACCGGCACGTCGCACTCGAAGACGTAGGCGATGTCGAGGCGCTTTTCGGTCGCGCGCGTGCTGACCAGGTCGAGCGCCGACTCCACGCATTCGCGCAGGTCGAAGGGATGCGACTCGACGTCCATGCGGCCGGCCTCGATCTTCGAGTAGTCGAGGATGTCGTTGATGATGGTCAAGAGCGCGTCGCCCGAATCGCGGATGGTCGATACGTAGTCCTGCTGTTCGCCGTTGAGCGGGGTGTCGAGCAGCAGGCCACTCATGCCGATCACCGCGTTCATCGGGGTGCGGATCTCGTGGCTCATGGTCGCCAGGAAGGCGCTCTTGGCTTCGTTGGCGGCCTCGGCCGCGGCGCGTGCCTCCTTGGCCTCGTTGAACAGACGCGCATTCTGGATGGCGATGACGGCCTGGTCGGCGAAGGTCTCCAACAGCTTGATTTCCTTGTCGGCGAAGCCCTGCTGCGCCTCGCGCGTGACGTGGATCGAGCCGATGTCCTGGCCTTCCCATATCAGCGGGGCAATCATGATCGCGTAGTTGCCCATTTCCTCGGCGACCTGGCGCATGAAGGCGGGCAGCTTCGGCTCGGCCAGTGCATCCGCCACGTGAAAGACCTCGGTACTGGCCATGGCCTGTCCCAGGGACAGGTGATCGACCGGCCGGGGATAGAAGCGCTCCAGCGTCGCG
>DASXKG010000675.1:0-8551 GCA_036496965.1 Variovorax sp. | reverse complement strand
ATCGATCCGTTCCACTGTTGACGTTGGTGTTGTCCACGTAGCGATTCAACCAGAAGCCGAATGCACCCAACATCAGCGAGTTGGGGCCCCATTCCTTGTTATAGGCCAGTCGCAGGTACGGGTTGTAGCCGCTCAGATTGGCGACGCCGCCTGGTGTCGTAGTGTCCTGGCCGGTCCGCAACACGGAGAAGGCGCCGTCGGCGGTGCGGTAGGCGGTCAGTTCCCCATACCAGGTCTTGTCGTAGAAGCCGTAGGCGCCGATGCCCGCTACCTGTTGCGCCAGGGTGTTCTCGATCTGCGTCGAGGCCGCTGGACTGACCGTCGTCGGCGAGCTGGTGTAGGGGAAGCCAAAAGCCGGGGTGCTGTTCCAGACGTCCTGGACGGTTGGGTTGTTGTGCAGTGTCAGGCCATAGAGGAACTTGACGTTCTCCGGATCGGCATCGGCTTCGCTGCCGACGCTGCCGCTGCCGCTCATGATGCGACCAATCCAGCGCAGGTCAGTGTTGTCGATCCCGCTGTGGCCGTAGCTCGTGCCGTCCGTGTTGTAGTTCTGGGAATAGGTCCACTGCGCGAAGCCACCGATGTTGTCGGTCGCCTTGCCTGCGAGGAACAGGCTGGCGCCATTGAGCGCGGGCAGGTTATTGCGCGCGGTCACTGCTGTGCCGGTGCCAGTTCCATCGTCGTTGTTGCTGATCGATGTTCTCCCGATCTGCGCCATCATGGCCACCGGAAGCGTCTGCCGCACGCCGATCGTGTAACCGGACAACTTGAACCAGCGGCCATAGGGCGTAAGTTCCGGAAAGCTCACGTGGCAGGCAATGCAGTTCTGCCCGGTCTGCCGCGCGAATGCGGGGACCGCATTTGCCACCATGGGCATGAGCACGAGGGCCGTCACCCATAGCGCCAGACACCCGACTCTCCTGGGCAACCCCTTCAGCGTGCTCATCATGTCGGCCACGACACGCGGCCTATCGGAATCCTGCTGATGGACGGCGAAACGCACGCTCGCGGCGGCTTCGGGACACTGGCCTGGACGAGGACATTGGCCGCGGTGATGCGGCGCCTGAAGGCGGGCAAAGAGGCGGGTGAGTCAGCCAGTCGCTCGACGAGCCGTGCGGCCGCGTTCCTGAAGTCTGCGTGGATGTCGGGCATAGGTCCTCCTGGAAGAAATTCGAGCATAGGAATCAAGCGCTGTCCTTGCGCCAGATCAAACTCCTTGCCCCCGCACGCGCAGCCGGCCCGGCAATCCCGCAGCCCTGGGACGGTGACCTGGTATCGACGCGCTGATCGCGCCGCCCGGAGCATCTCAGCCCGCGGACGCCGTCCGCGAGGCCAGTAATGCTTTCACATTCCGATGGGCCTGGCTGCGCGTGGGGTCGGTCGAACGTTGGCCCGCGGTCGCGGCGACCATCAGCCAGTCCTGCGCGGTGAGCAATTGCGCCGCACGCGGCAGGATGTCCCTCTCCTCGACGGCAAGATGGTGACGGTAGTAGACCAGGTAAAGCGCCGCTGCCGTTTCGACCGACGCGCGCGGCAGCACCTCCTCGCCGACAATCGCCCGCAGCCGCGCGGTGAGCTCTTCGCCGGCGAACGCGATGCTGCGATGCTCCTGCTTCAGCCGGTTGACGGGCAATTGCAGGTTCGGATCGCGCAGCACAAGGCGCGCGAATGCTGCGTCCTCCAGTGGGTGGTGCGCGCGATCGCCGTATTCCCGCAAGTACGCCACGATCTCGAGCATGAGCGCGAGATCAGGGCTGCCTCCCTCGTGAAACTCGGCAAGCTGTTCGTCGAACAGATTGAGCAGTCGCGAGAAGTCGACATGCTCCGCATGCCATTGCGCGATCAAGGTATTCATGTCGAATCTCCCAGGAGCCGGTGAGGGTCGGTGCGATCCTGTGGCAGTCTGCCCGAGCCTGTGCGCAGAGCCTTGACCTGTGTCAAGCAATGGGCGATTCGCGCAATTTGCGAGCGCGCCCGCCGGCTCGGAACCGTCGACGGCGAATGGCTCGGCAAGGAGGTCGCCGGGCCGGAAGCCGCGCAGCCGATGATCCTGTTCCTGCACGGCGGCGGCTATGTTCGCGGCAGCCTGGCGCTGGGACGCATCGACGCCTCGGAACTCGCCGAACTGACCGGAATGCCGGTCTTCGCCGTCGCCTACCGGCAGGCACCCGAACACCGGTTTCCGGCCGCCATCGACGATGCGGCCGAGGCCTACGCCGGACTGCTGGCGCAGGGTTTCGCGGGCGGGCGGATCGTTGTGGTCGGCGATTCGGCGGGCGGCGGGATGGCCTTCTCGCTGGCGATGCGCGCGCGCGACCGGGGCTGGCCGATGCCGGCCGGCCTGGTGGCGATCAGTCCCTTCGTCGATCGCGCTTTCACCGGCGCCTCCTTCGAGACCAACGCCGGCAAGGATCTGATCACGCGCGAGATGGGCGAGCGCATGCTGGCGCTCTACGTCGACGCCGCCGATGGCGCCGACCCGATGGTCTCGCCCGTGCAGGGATGCCTGGACGGATTGCCGCCGTCGCTGCTGATCGCCGGCCAGAACGAACTGCTGCTGAGCAGCGTCGAGCAGCTTGCCGAGCGCGCAGCTGCCGCCGGCGTGGCAACCACGCTGCACCGCTACGCGGGCATGCCGCACGGTTTCACCAAGTTCAGGACGGCGGCGGCCAGCGAGGCGATGGAACGCGCTGCGGCATGGATCGCGGCACTGGGCGCGAACCGCCGCTTGCAGCCACCCGGGTGGTGACGCTCAGCTCATCAGCGCCGTGACACCGGCATTGATGGCGAGGCCGCCGAAGATCAACCAGACGAACAGCACGGCGGCCAGTGCCAGCGGCTTGACGCCGGCCTTGCGCACGGCCGAAACGTGGGTGGTGAGCCCCAGACCCGCCATGGCCATCGCGAGCAGCACGCCATCGACGTTGGTGACCTGGGTCACGAGGGCAGGCGGAAGGAAGGCCAGCGAGTTCAATCCCGCCACGGCAACGAAGCCCAGCGCAAACCAGGGGATGACGATGCCGCCGCGCTGGGTATCACCGCGGCGCTCGCTGCGCTCCGAAGCATCGTCGCGCTGCGACGAGCGCGACAACCATGCCGACAGGATGATCAGGAAGGGCGCCAGCATCATCACGCGCACCATCTTCGCGATCACTGCCGTGTTCGCGGCCTGCTCGCTCACCGCGCGTCCGGCAGCGACCACCTGGGCCACCTCGTGCACGGTCGAACCCGTGAACACCCCGAAGGCATTCGGCGACATCGCGATCAGGTGGTACTGCGCATTCAGGTGGTACAGGAAGGGATAGAGGAACATGGCCAGCGTGCCGAACACCACCACGGTGGCGACTGCCACCATGACGTGCTCGCCGCGGGCGCGCACCACGGGTTCGGCAGCCATCACCGCGGCCGCGCCGCAGATCGAGCTGCCGGTACCGATCAGCATCGCCGTCTTGCGATCGAGGCCGAACACCCGTGTGCCCAGAAAGCAGGCCAACCCGAAGGTGCTGCAAATCACCGCCGCATCGATCGCCACGCCGGTCCAACCCACGTTGCCGATGTCCTGGAAAGTCAGCCGCAGGCCAAAGAGAATGATGCCCAGGCGCAGCAGCTTGGCCTTGGACAAGGTGACGCCGGCGTCGGCAACGCCGCTGACCCGCGAATACACCGTGTTGCCGACCACCATGCCCAGCACGATGGCCAGCGTCAGCGCGCTGATGCCGTTGGATTGCAACCAGCCGAGTTGCGCGAGAAGGATCGATGCGAAGGCGATCGCGCCCGTCAATGCGAGGCCTGGCACCATGCCGCGCCAGCGTGCCCAGGCACCGGGGCGCTGATGAATGACGGCATGCGCCGCAGGCGCATGGGGCTGGAGTGTGAGGTTGGCGGCGGAGGACATGGGTTTGGGCAGTGCGTGGGTGTCGATGGGTACAGCCGAACTTTGAGGCCATGGGGCCTATCCGACAAACGGATTGTTCAGCTATAAATAACCGTCGAAACAGGTATAGGAATCCAAGCCATGCGACTGACGCTGCGCCAACTCCTCATCTTCACGGCGGTTGCCGACGCCGGCAGCACGACCGCTGCGGGCCATCGTGTGGCCCTGTCGCAGTCCGCCACCAGCGGCGCGCTGAACGAACTGGAAAGCCTGCTTGGCGCCCAGCTGTTCGACCGCGTGGGAAAGCGCCTGCTTCTGAACGACAACGGACGATCCCTGCTGCCGCAGGCGAGGGCGCTGCTGGATGGCGCGCACGACATCGAAGGCCAGTTCGGCGTGGGCGCTGCGGGGGCTGGCGAGAGCGCGATGGCAACCCGCTTGTGCATCGGCGCCAGCACCACCATCGGCAACTACCTCTTGCCGCCGCTGGTGGCCAGCTACCTGAAGGCGTGGCCTGTCGCGAGCGTCGATGTGCAGATCGGCAATACGCGCGAAGTCGCAGCGTCCGTGGCCCGGCTGGAGGTCGACATGGGGCTGATCGAAGGCCCCTGCCGCGAGGCGGAGCTTCGCGTGCTGCCGTGGCGGGAAGACGACCTGGTGATCGTGTGCGCGCCGACACACCCGCTGATGCACGACGAAGCGAAACGGGTGCCGCTCAAGGCCTTGCGGCAAACGCGATGGCTGCTGCGCGAACCCGGCTCCGGCACGCGTGAAGCCGTGGAGCAGGCATTGCTTTCGCATCTGCACCACCTCGAGGGCGAGATGCTCCCGGGCAGCACGGAGGCCATCAAGCAGGCAGCGGCACAGGGCCTGGGCCTGGCCTGCCTGTCGCTTTGCTCAGTGCAAGACCTGCTGACTCTGGGACGGCTGGTGGTCTTGGAGACCACGCTGCCGCGCCTGACGCGTCGCATGTACCTGATCCATCACCGCCGCAAGCGGTTCTCGGCCAACCTGCAGCGCTTCGTCGCACACTGTGTTGCGCCCTGAAGGCATCCGAGCCGTTTCCTGAACAGCAATCCCCGGGACACCATTCCATGCATGCGCTAACGCTTCCCGTCATTGACGTCCGCGCCCTCGGGGCCGGCGCTGCAGAGCGCGCCGAGGTGGCCGCGCAGATCGGCCAGGCCTGTCGCGCGCACGGCTTCTTCTACGCGACCGGCCATGGCGTTCCTGCCGCCCTGACCCAGCGCCTCGAAGCGCTCAGCCGCGAATTCTTCGCGCTGCCCGAGGACGTCAAGATGCGATGGCGCATGGAACTCGGCGGGCGCGCCTGGCGTGGCTACTTTCCGCTCGGCGGCGAGCTCACTTCGGGACGTCCGGACTGGAAGGAAGGCCTGTACCTGGGCACCGAGCTCGAAGACGCGCATCCGCTGGTGCAGGCGCGCACGCCGGTGCACGGGCGCAACCTCTTTCCCGACATCGAGGGCTTCAGACAGGCCATCCTCGACTACATGGCGGCGACGACGCAACTCGGGCACCGGCTGCTGGAAGGCATCGCACTGAGCCTCGGGCTCGAAGCCGGATACTTCCACGATCGCTACACGGCCGATCCGCTGATCCTGTTGCGCATCTTCAACTACCCGACTCAGCCCCTGCCCGAAGGCTCGAGCGTCGAGTGGGGCGTGGGCGAACATACCGACTACGGGCTGCTCACGATCCTGTGGCAAGACGGCATCGGCGGCCTGCAGGTGCGCACGGCCGCTGGCTGGGTCGAAGCGGTCCCGGTCCCCGATGCCTTCGTGATCAATATCGGCGACATGCTCGACCGAATGACCGGTGGGCGCTATCGCTCGACGCCGCACCGTGTGCTGCGCAACACGTCGGGCCGCGACCGGTTGTCTTTCCCGCTGTTCCTCGATCCGAACTTCGAAGCGCGCGTGCAGAAGATCGAGGGTCTGCCCGCACCCGAGGTCGTCGACGACAGCGCCACGCGCTGGGATCAGGCCAACGTGCATGCCTTCCACGGCCGCTACGGCGACTATCTGCTGCAGAAGGTGTCGAAGGTGTTCCCGCAGCTGGTGCGCGAGGTTCTCTGAAATGAAACACCCCCGAAGCGCCTGCGGCGCCTCCCCCTCAAGGGGGCGATACCAGCGGCCCGGCAAAGCCGGTTCCGCGGTATCCCTGGCCTCTGGCAGCGCCGGTTGCATGCGTCGCGGGTCACGCGATAGCGTGGTGGAAAACTGCAATAAATCGGCCTGGAACGTCGGGCCTTGGCGGGGCTTAGGCCGACAGCGCCGCGCGCACCCTCTCGCGAGTCAGGGGCAGCTGCCGCAGCCGCACGCCGGTGGCGTCGGCCACGGCGTTGGCGATCATCGCCGCTGCCGGGCCCTGCGCCGCCTCCCCGGTGCCCAGGAAGGGCTGGCCCGGGCGCGGCACCAGGTGAACGTCGATGCGCTGGGGAATCTGCGGGAAGCGCGCGATCGGGTAGCCACCCCAGTCCCGGCTGGTGATGCGGGTGCGGTCGAAGCTCACTTCCTCGTTCAGGGTCCAGCTGCTCGACTGCACGATGCCGCCTTCGATCTGGTTGCGGATTCCGTCTGGATTGACGATCTCGCCGCTGTCGATGGCGGCGACCACGCGCAGGATGCGCACCTCGCCGGTGTCGCGCTGCACCTCGACTTCGCAGGCCATCGCGGCGTAGGCGGCCAGGTTCTTGTAGCGCGCGAAGGCGAAGCCGCGCCCGCGCCCCGGCGCGCGGCGCAGGCCGGTCCAGCCGATCTGGTCCGCGGCCAGGCGGATCACGTCGAGGGCGCGCGGATCCTCGAGGTGCCGGAGGCGAAACGCGACAGGGTCGCTGCCGGCGGCCAGCGCCAGCTCGTCCATGAAGCTTTCGATCGAGAAGATGTTCATGTAGGCGCCCAACGAGCGCAGCGCCGAGACCCGCAGGGGCGTATCGGGCAGGAAGTGGTGCACCACCCGGGCGTTGGCGATCGCGTAGAGCGGTATCGCATTGCGGTCGCCCGCGCCCTCGGGCTGGGCGCCGGGCCTGGGCGGGCTGGGCGTGAAGGGGCGGCCCAGATGCTGGGCCGCCAGCAGGTCGCCCGCGGCCCCCGGACGGGCGCTGTGCGTGTTGCTCCACACCTCGAACTGCCACTGGCCGATCGCGCCGCCGGCATCGAGCGTGGCTTTGGCCTCGGTCACCATCGGCGGCCCGAAGGGCTCCCAGGCATGCTCATCCTCGCGCATCCATTGCACGCGCACCGGCCGCCCGGGCATGGCCCGGGCCAAAAGCACCGCATCGCCTGCCACGTCGTCCGCCGCGTTGTGGCCGTAGCAGCCGGCGCCCTGGGTGTGGATGCAGCGCACGGTCTCCTCGGGCTGGCCGACCAACTGCGCCAAGGCCGCGCGCAGGGGAAACACGCCCTGCGAATGGGTCCAGACGGTGTACTGGCCATCCAGCAACTGCGCGACGGCGCAGGACGGGCCGATGGACGCGTGCAGCTGGTAGGGGCGCAGGTAGCGCGCAGCCAGCGTCTTGTCGGCGGCAGCGTCGACGCGGCCGCGCTCGAGGATCACCATGTCCTGCGAGCGCGCTGTGCGCACCGCCTCATAGAGCTCGGCCTGCGCGGGCAGCGTCTCGCGCTCTTCCCAGCGGGCCGAGGTCGCGAGGCTGTCGAGCGCCTTCACCGCGTCGTACTCGCGCTCGGCCAGCACCGCCACGAAGCGCCCGTCCCGAACCACCTTGAGCACGCCCGGCCGGCGTTCGACCGCCGCGGCGTCCAGGGCTTGCAGCTGGGCGCCAGGACTGGGCGGGCGCAGCACGCGCGCGTGCACCATGCCCGGCAGCCGCAGGTCCTGGACGTAAGAAGCGCCGCCGGACACCTTGGCCGGGATATCCGTGCGCTGCAAGGGCTGGCCGATCACCGTGAGCGCGGCGGGTGCATGCAAGGCACTCTGCGCCTGCGCCTGCACGTGCAGCAGATCGTCGGCGACGAGTTCGCCGTAGCGCAGGCTGCGCCCGTCGCTTGCGCGCACGACGCCGTCGACGACGACCAGTTCATTGGCCGGCATGGCCAGTCGCTGGGCGGCCAGGCCGACGAGCAGCTCGCGCACCTGCGCGGCCGCATGCCGGATCGCGGTGCCGCTGTCCTGCATCGAATGGCTGCCGGCGGTATAGCCCTCGTCCGCCGTCCGGGCAGTGTCGGCCGTGACCATCTCGATACGCCCTGGGGCCACCACAAGTTCTTCGGCGGCCACTTGCGCCAGCGCGGTCTTGATACCCTGCCCCAGCTCCGCCTTGCCGGTGAACACGGTCACGTTGCCCGCGGCATCGATGCGGATCCAGCCATCGAGCAGCGGCTGCTTCTTCAGGTCACCGGGCAGTTCCGCTGCGGCGCGGGCCGGCGCATCGTCCGCGGCCCGGACGACAGGCCCGAGGGCGAAGCCCAGGGTCAGCGCTCCGGCGCCACGCAGCACGCTTCGGCGCGTGACGGCCGCAAGGGGCATGCCGGTCACGCGGAAGTTCCTTCTCGCTCGTTGCGGCGCATGCTCGCACCGGCGCGCTGCACGGCGCGCAGGATGCGTATGTGAGTGCCGCAGCGGCACAGGTTGATGGCCATCTCGTCGCGAATCTCGCTCTCCGAAGCCCGCGGATGGCGTTCCAGCAAGGCCTGCGCC